>JBHEPC010000113.1:0-5690 GCA_046260475.1 Candidatus Krumholzibacteriia bacterium
CGGCCCACCGCCCGGACCAGGAGGTCCTCCACCTGGGTCGGCAGGGCGTCGCCCCCCACCTCGAGGGCCGTCTCCACGGCGCTCTGGGCCGTCGCCACGGGGCTCTTCACCTCATGGGCGACGAAGCGGTAGAACTCCAGCTTCGCCCGGTCCGCCTCGACCAGCCGCTGCTGCCTGCGCACCAGTTCGTCCTTGATGGCCCGGTTGTGGCGCATGATCACCGCGCCCATGTAGGCGCTGAACAGCAGCACGAGCCAGAACGAGGCCAGGGTGACGAGGACGAAGGGCAGCTCGTGGGTCAGGTCGCTGGCCCCCAGCAGGTGGTGGTGCGGGAGCAGGTCCAGGTACTCGCCGGCCACTTCGGCGGTGAACAGGCCGATGGCGAGCCAGGCGATGGCGAAAATCTCGCGCCCCTTGAACAGCAGCGAGGCGATGATGACGTGGATCACGTAGACGTAGAGCAGCGGGTTCTCCACGCCCCCGGTCAGGTTCAGGATCACCGTCAGCACGATCAGGTCGCCGGTCATCTGCGCCTTGACCAGGCGGATCTCGGCGCGGATGTCCCGGGGCGGGACGCGCCGGTTGCGCACGACGTAGGCGGCGTTGAGCGCCGCCAGGACGCCGACCGTCACCAGCAGCGGCGCCGTCGGCAGCGGCAGGCGCGCCACCAGGGCGGTGACGACGACGGCGGCCAGCGTGGTGCCGGCCGCCGCCCAGCGCAGCTTGTTGAACCAGTCCAGGCGCACGCGCAGCGACGCCGCCGAGACGAAGTGGGACGACTCCGGCGAAATGGCCGCCGTGTGCTCCAAGTGCCGCCTCCCCGCCCGCGCCGACCCCGGCCGCGGCCTCAGATGCTGGTCGGCAGGTGCTTGCGGACCATGTCGACCAGCTTGCGCGGGCTGACCGGTTTTTCCAGGAACTCGTCCACGGGCAGGAATTCCTGGTCCTTGTCCGGGTCGAAGGCGAACCCCGTCTGGTCGCCCACCGCGGTGAGCATCAGGATCGGGATGTCGCGGGTCCCCGCATCGTTCCGCAACTGATACGCCACCTGGAAGCCCTCGTCAATGGTGCCCATCATGACGTCCAGCAGGATCAGGTCGGGCTTGCGGTCGCGGGCCAACTCGAGGCCGCGCGCGCCGCTCTGGGCGTCGATCACCCCGTAGCCCTGGCGCTCCAGCGTGACCCGGATGATCTCCACCAGGTCGATGTCGTCGTCGATGACCAGGATGGTCTTGTCAGCCATCGGACCGCACCTCCGCAGCGATGATGGAAAGGACGCGGGGCACGGCGGCGCGCGCCGCGTCCGAGAGTCCCTCGTTGAACCCGAGGCCGGCGGGCTCGACGCCCACGACCAGCACGTCCGCGGGCATGACGCCCAGGCCGCGGGCCATGGCGAAGGCCTCCGCCAGGCCGAAGCCGTGCACCGAGAGGTGGTCGCCGCGGATGCGCAGGGCCGCCTCCTCGGGCCGGAAGACCGCCACCTCGCCGGGCACGAGGCCCATGCGCGCCGCGTCCACGATGATCGCCCGCTCGCCGGGCACGAGGTGGTCCAACAGGGCCAGGGCGTCGGTCTGGATGTCGATCAGGTCGACACCGGGGAGGATATCGCTCTTCCTGATCTCGTCCAGCACGACCGCCCCGACCCCGTCGTCACCGTAGTATGCGTTGCCTGCGGCGATGACCTTCATGCTCCGCCTACTCGATGAAGTCCACGTCCAGCAGGTGCACCGAGCAGCTGATGCACGGGTCGTAGGCCCGCACCAGCATCTCCAGCTTCAGGGTGATCTCCGCCTTGGTCTGGCCGATCACCTCGGGCACCAGTTTCTTCATGTCGTCGTCGATGTTCGCCAGGTTCTGCCCCGTGGGGATGATGCAGTTGGCGGCGGCGACCCGCCCCTGGCGGTCGTAGGTGTACTCGTGGTAGAGGATGCCCCGCGGCACCTCCGTCGACGCGATGCCGGTGCCGAAGCGCGTGGGCTCCTGGTTGGGCTCCTCGTCCTTCAGGCCGTCGCCCAGCAGCCGGTCGATGATCGCCACGGCGTCCAGCGCGCAGTGCCCGGCCTCCACCACCTGGGCGATGGTGTTCAGGTACGGGTTGTGGCAGTTCGGCTTCAGCCCCAGTTCCTCGGCCGCCGCCAGCGCCGGCGCGCACAGCTGGTCGTGGTTGTTGTTCCAGCGCGCCAGGGCGCCCACCATGAAGCTGCCGCGGCTGGCCCGGGCGTGCTTGCTGGTGCTGTGGGGCACGACGAACTCGTTGGTCATGCGCCGGTACTCGGCCACCGGCACGCGGCCGGTGTCGGTCGAGCAGATGTCGCCGTCGTAGAGGGCGTACTCGTCGCCGCTGCGCAGGGAGATGAACTCGGTCTCCCGGGTGAAGTCGGGGATGGCCCCGGCGAGGGTCTTCATGGTCTCGACGGTGGCCAGGAAGTCGGGCACCATCTCCTGCAGCAGGCGCCGCTTCAGCTCCGCCAGCTCGGCGGCCGTGGGGATGCGCGTGAACCCGCCCGGCACCGGCGTGATCGGATGCACCGCCCGGCCCGACACCACGTCGCCGATGTCGTTGGCCAGCCGCTTCATGCGCAGGGCGCGCTTGACGACCTCCGGGTGCGAGGCCACCAGCGGGAACACCGAGCCCTGGCCCAGGAAGTCGGGCACCGCCAGGAAGTAGGCGTGCAGGACGTTGCTCTGGATGGTCGCGCCGTCGATCAGCAGCTTGCGCAGCAGCACCGTCTGCTCGCTGACCTCCAGGCCCAGGGCCTGCTCGGTGGCCTTCAGCGAGGTGATCTGGTGGCCCAGCGAGCAGATGCCGCAGATGCGCGAGGTGATGATGGCCGCCTCGTGGAAGCTGCGGCCCTTGAGCATGGCCTCGAAGTAGCGCGGCGCCTCGACGATGTCGAGCTGCGCCCGCTCCAGCACCCCGTCCCGCATGTTCACCACGATGTCGCCGTGGCCCTCGACGCGGGTCAGGTGCCGCACCTTGATGTCCAGGTTCGCGCCCATCACTTGGCCCCCTCGAGCTGGTTGGCGTTGTAGAGCTGCAGCCGCCGCCGGGCGTCGTCCAGGCTCAGGCCGTGGGCGACGAGGATCTCCTCCATGCCGGCGATGTTGGGTTCGGACACCAGGCCGCGGCAGCCGATGCAGTACTGGCCGACGGACGGGCACTGGGCGTCGCAGCCCGCGCGCGTGACCGGGCCCAGGCAGATCATGCCCCGCTCCAGCACGCACTCGTTCTCCTTGAGCTTGCACTCGACGCAGACGGCCTCGTCGGGCTCGATCGGCCGCTTGCCCATGACCAGCGCCGTGAAGACCTTCAAAAACTCGATCTGGGTCATGGGGCAGCCGCGCACGTTGTGGTCCACCTTGACCACCGCCGACAGCGGCAGTGCGGGCAGGGTCGGGAAGAGGTACTTGTCCTCGCCGTAGACCTCCTCGCGCACGTCCTCGATGGGGCGGGTGTTCTTGACGGCGTTGATGCCGCCGGTCACCGCGCAGGTGCCCAGGGCCACCAGCACCTTGGCCCGCCGCCGGACGTCGTGGATGCGCTTGATGCAGTCGGGCGTGGAGAGCGACCCCTCCACGAAGGCGATGTCGTACTCGCCCGGCCGGGCGTCCATGGCCTCGCGCCACTCGACGATGTCCACGTGCGCCAGGATGTCCAGCAGCTGGTCCTCGAAGTTCAGCTGATTGAGCTCGCAGCCCTCGCAGCCGGTGAAGTCGAAGATCCCCACCGTCGGTTTGCGGGTCATCACAGCGCCTCCTGCAGGGCCTTGATCTCGGGGTAGTGGTAGACGGGGCCGTCCTGGCAGACGTACGAGCCGTTGATCTGGCAGTGGCCGCACTTGCCGACGCCGCACTTCATCCGCCGCTCGAGCGACATCCAGATGTCCCGTTCCTTGACGCCGCGACTGCGCAGGGCCAGCAGCGCGAAGCGGTACATCACCGGCGGCCCGCAGACGCAGCAGGCCAGGTTGTCCAGGTCCAGGTTCAGGTCCGGGATCAGGGTCGTGATCACGCCCGTGGGGCCGGTCCAGTCCGGCGAGCCGCGGTCGACGGTGACGCGGAAGTCCACAGCGGGGTTGCGGCGCCACTTCTCCAGCTCGTCGGTGAACAGCAGCTCGCGGTCGCTGCGGCTGCCGTAGCAGATGATCAGCCGGCCGAAGTCCCCGGGCCGGTCCAGCACGTAGTTGATCATCGAGCGCATGGGCACCAGGCCGATGCCTCCGGCGACGATCAGCACGTCCTTGCCCTTGAACTTCTCGACGTCCACGCCGCGCCCGAAGGGCCCCCGGATGCCGATCCGGCGCCCGGTCTCGTAGCCCGCCAGCACCTCGGTGAGCATGCCCACGCGGCGGATGCCCAGCTCGAAGACGCCCCGCCGGGTGGGCGAGGACGAGATGGAGAACGGCGCCTCGCCGACGCCGAACAGGGACACCTCGACGAACTGCCCGGGCTGGTGGCCCAGGTCGGCACCGCCGGGCAGGGCCACCGTGTACAGGGTCTCCAGCTCCGTCAGCCGGCGGACCTCCGTGATCTCAGCCATCACCGGCAGGTAGAGGTCCTGCGCCTCGGCGGGGCTCTTCAGTTCCTGCAGCTTCATGCCTCGCTCCCGGGTTCCGGCCTAGACGGGCGCGACCGGCGTGCGCTCGGCGTCGCCCACCAGCCGGTTGACGATGTTGGCGATGCTGATCCCCGCCGGGCAGGCGGCGGTGCAGCGGCCGCAGCCCACGCACCAGGGCAGGCCCGTGGCATCGCTGATGTACTTGAACTTGCGCAGCACGCGGTGGCGCTGGCGGGCGGGCACGCCCTCGCGGAAGACCTCGCCCCCGGCCACCTCGCTGAAGCCGCGCAGCATGCAGCCGTCCCAGGTGCGCTCGCGGTCGCCGCGGGTGACGGTGATGTCCACGTGGTCCCGCACGTCGAAGCAGTAGCAGGTGGGGCACACCAGGTTGCAGGTGCCGCAGCCGACGCAGTTGCGCGAGGCCTCCGCCCACACCTCGTGCCCGTAGCTCTTGTCCATGATCCGGCCCAGGCGGGACTGGGGCACGTAGATGTGCTGCTGGAAGGGATGGGCCGGCGGCTCGTTGCCCTCGTAGGGGGGCAACTCGAAGCCCTCCAGCAGGGTGCGCGCGGCGGGGGTCAGCACCTCCAGCACGTACCCGTCCAGCAGCCTGGTCAGGAAGGCGTCGCAGCCGGTGGTGTCGTCGGGCTCGATGCCCACCGAGCCGGAGAAGTGGAACTTGTCCGGCTCGAAGGACACGCCGAAGAACACCGCCCCCTGGCGGCGCATCAGGTAGCTCCGCTCGGGGTTGCCGGTGCTGAAGTTGTGGTCCAGGCGGCGCACGGCGGCCACGTCGTAGCTGTGCACGCCCAGGTACACGGCGTTCGCGGGCTCCGGCGCGGACGGGGCGAACGTATTGTCCGTCAGGTCGAAGCTCAGCAGCTCCTCCCGCGGCGGCAGGAAGAACTTCTTGACCGAGTGCAGCGTGCGCGGGTAGTCCAGGACCACCGCCGCAGGGTCGGCCGTGCGCGCGAAGGCGAAGGACCGCCGTCCCTTGCGGTGCGGCGCGTAGACCGGCCGGCGCTCCATGAGGTGCGTGACGAGGTTATCGACCCGGTCGCGCTCGAGGAAGAATCGGACCATGCATCCACCCCTGTGGTTGGGCCTCGTGGCTCCGGTCGGGCCCGGATCC
>JBHEPC010000145.1:0-4169 GCA_046260475.1 Candidatus Krumholzibacteriia bacterium
TGGCCATGGCCCTCTACGCCGAGCGGCCGAGCCCTCTATCCGCCGAGCTTGGGTTAAGCTACATTGAAGACGCGCCCCGTACCGCGGGGCCGGTGCTGATACCACCCAACGGAGAAACCGATGCGACTGGCAGAGTTCATACTCGCGAACGTCCAGCCCATTCTCACGGAGTGGGAAGCTTTCGCGGGCAGCCTCGAGCCGGGGGAAAAGATGACGAAGCTCGCCCTGCGCGACGACGTCGAGGCGATCCTGCTGGCCACCGCACGGGACATGCAGATCGACCAGAGCCTCGCGCAGCAGGCGAACAAGTCCAAAGGCGACGGCGGCGCGGACAGCACGGAGAGCGACGAGCTCGACAACGCCTCGGCCCTGCACGGCGTTGATCGCGTCGGCTGGGGATTCGACATCATGGAGGTCGTCGCCGAGTACCGCGCCCTGCGCGCCAGCGTGCTGCGCATGTGGCGCCAGAGTCTTCCGCAGCCCGATCTCGACGACATCGAGGACATCACCCGCTTCAACGAGGCGATTGATCAGTCGCTCGCCGAGGCCGTGGACAGTTACACCGAGCGCGTCAGTCAGTCTCGCCGGATGTTCCTGGCGATCCTCAGTCACGATCTGCGCAATCCATTGTTCTGCATCGACACGGCCGCGCTTGTCATCGCGCGGACCAACCCGGACGTGAAGTCCGCCGAGGCGTTGTCGATGGTCAAGTCGAGTACGGAGGAGATCTCCGGGTTGATCAGGGACCTGACCGACTTCGCATCATCGGCGCAGGGCGCCGCGATGCCGTTGACGTCCGGGCCGGTCGATCTGCAGAAACTCTGTCGCGAGGTCTTCGCGGGATTCCGCGTGACACACCCGGAGCGCACGCTGCGCTTTCACCCGGACGGCGACCTCACCGGCGAGTGGGATGCGGCCCGACTCCGCCAGGTCGTCTCCAACCTGATGGGCAACGCACTTCAGCATGGGTCGGCCCAGGGGCCGGTCGACCTGGCGGTCGCTTCGGAAGATTCGACCGTGGTGATGAGTGTGCGCAACGAAGGCGAGCCGATCCCGCCGGACGTGCTGCCGACGATCTTCGATCCGCTGGCGCGTTATGCCACGGCGGAATCGGCAGAGCGGCGGGTCGCGGGCAGCATCGGGCTGGGCTTGTACATTGTGCGCGAGATCGTCAGCGCGCACGGGGGCACGATCGAAGTCGCTTCGACGGCGCAGGAAGGCACGAAGTTCACCGTCCGCTTGCCGCGGCAACGCGTCGTTCAAGGCGACAAGCGCAAGGACGCGATAGCAGCGGGATAGCCCGCCTTGGGAGCGGAGGCAGACGCCCCCACACGCGCCCTTCGCCGCCGGCTGGGCGTTGCCGCCAGACGGACGGTCGCCTATGCTGCCTGAGGCGGCGCGCGGCCGGCCCGTCGCCGCCAGACCGTCGTTCCCACGCCCCGAACCCGGACCGGAGCCGCCGCCATGAGCGCATCCCCCCGCTTGTTCACGCCATTTCTGGACAAACCCGAATCCTTCACCGTCGATGCGGCGCTCGTCGCCGCGGCGCAGCTTGAGGCCTGGGCCAAGCGCTTCGCCCTCGGCACCGCCGGTTACCGCGACCTGCTGAACCCCGACGACCTGTTCGACCTGACCGTCCCCTTCAACGGCCTGACGGTGGCCGTGATGCTGGAGGCGCGTGCACGCCTGGCGGTGGCGAAGGGCCTGCGCCGCCTGCACGTGGGCGGCGAGGTGCGGCCCCACACCCAGGAGCTGATCGACCTGGCGGCCCGGCTCTACGCGGCCCACGGCCTGGAGGTCCACCTGCGGCCGGAGGGCCGGCCGACCACGCCCATCTGGCTGTCCAGCTTCGGGGTCTTCTTCGAGGAGCTGGACGGGGGCGAGAACTTCACCGCCAGCCACAGCCAAAGCTACAAGGGCGGCTGGAAGCCCATGGACTCGACGGGCGGGCAGCTGCTGGAGATGGCCGGCGCCGTCGCCGATCAGGTGCGCGCCCTGGTGGCCGAGGCGGCCGCCGGCGGGCTGGAGATCCGGCTGGCTGGCGCCGGCGATCCGCGCATCGTCCGCACCTTCGAGCCCACGGACGCCTACGTGCAGGTGCTGCGCACGGTCGTGCCGGCGGGCCTGCTGGCGGAGGTGCCCGCGGCGGGCCAGGAGGGCTTCCGCGCCGCCTTCAGCACCGAGGGCGGCAGCATGGGCGCCGCCGGGCGCGACGTCTTCGCCCGCCTCGGCATCGGCATGGACGCGCAGGGGCCGGTCTTCTTCACCCACGAGCAGGAGGACCCCAGCTACCACGGCATCGGCATCCTGGACGGCGTGAACCACGGCGTGGACCCGGGCAAGTGGCAGGTCTACAAGCATATCGGGGCCCAGGAACTGCTGCAGGGCGGCGCCTGCCACGTCTTCTTCATCTGGGATCCGGACGGCGACCGTTTCAACATGGTGACCACGGCGCCGGCACAGCTGGCCGACACCGCCCGGGCCGCGGGCCTGGAGGTCGACCCGCTGGACGAGGATCGCTGCCTGGTTTTCTTCAAGCCCAACCAGGTCTACTTCATGCTCACGGCCGTGAAGCTGGCGGCGCTGCAGGAAACGGGCGAGCTGGACCGGGCCAACTGGATCGTGGCCACCACCTGGCCCACCAGCATGTCCATCGGCGAGATCGCCCGGCGGGCCAACGAGCGCACCGGCGCCGGCCTGTCGACCTTCCGCGTGCCGGTGGGCTTCAAGCATTTCGCGGCCATGGTGACGTCCCTGGAGGAGCAGATCGCCGCCGGCAGCCCCGCCTGCCGGGCCGTGGACGTGACCGGCGCCGAGACGGTGTTCGGCCCGCGGCCGCGCCTGTTGATCATGGCCGAGGAGAGCGGCGGTGCGGCCATGGGGCCGGCCGAGCCCGCACCCAGCCGCACCGGTGCGCGCACCAGCCTGGCGCCCAAGGAGAAGGACGCCATGCAGCTGGGCGTGATGGCCCTGTGCCTGGCCGCGCGCCTGCACCGCGCCGGCGGCAGCTTCGCCGCCTTCTACCTGGAGCAGCTGGAGGCCTGGGACACCCGCTACCGCTTCTACGAGCGCCGGGACGTCACCCTGTTCGACGAGGCGCTGACCGGCCAGACCCGCGAGGACGCCCGGGTCGCCGGCAACCGGCGCAAGGACGCGACGGTGGCCTTCTTCCGCGCGCTGGAGGAGCTCACCCCCCGGGAGGCCACGCGCCGCCTGGTCGTGGCCATGCCCGAGGGCTCGTTCCTGCCGACCATCGAGCGGGTCTTCGACGCCGGCGACGGCACCTTCATCGAGTTCGCGGGGCAATGGTTCGAACTGCGGGCCAGCGGCACCGACGCCGTGCTGCGGTATTACATGGAAGGCGCCGACGCCCAGCTCGTGGCCGAGTTGAACGAGGCCTTCACCCGTCTGGACATCCCGACGCAGGAGGGCTAAGGTCCGCGGCGGTGCCCCGGTTCCCCGATCCCCAAGGAGCGGACATGGCCGAGACCCGCAGCGACCCCGTGCGGCGCGCCACCTTCCTGACCAGCGCGGCTGAGGCGCGGCTGCTGGCGGCCGTGGCCGCACGCCTGCCCCGGGCGATGCTTCCGGACCACCTGACCCTGGTCGGCATCCTCGGCTCCCTGCTGGTGGCCGGGGGCTACGTGCTGTCCAACCGGGACCCGGGCTGGCTCTGGCTGGCCTCCGGCGGCTTCGTCCTGAACTGGTTCGGCGACAGCCTCGACGGCACCGTGGCGCGGGTCAGGCGCATCCAGCGCCCCCGCTACGGCTACTACCTGGACCACCTGACGGACGCCTTCTCCACCCTGGCCATCGGCCTGGGCCTGGGCCTGTCGCCGTACATGCTGCTGGCGGTGGGCCTGGCCGTGGCGGTCGGCTACCTGGTGCTGTCGATCAACATCTACCTGGAGAGCCAGGTGCTGGGGGACTTCCGCTACGGCTACGGCGTGGTCGGCCCCACCGAGACGCGCCTGATCCTGTTGGCCCTGAACACGTTGGCGGTGCTGCTGGGGCCGGTGCCGTTCCGCGTGCTCGGCGTGGGGGCCACCGTCTTCGACCTCTTCGGGGTGGCGGCGGTGGGGGGCATGCTGCTGATGCTGGCCCGCCGGGTCGTGCGCAACCTGCGCAATCTCGGCCGCCTCGAGCCGCCCGACACGGTGCGGGACCAG
>JBHEPC010000317.1:0-2520 GCA_046260475.1 Candidatus Krumholzibacteriia bacterium
GCCGTGACCGCCGCGCCCGGCCTGCAGGTCGAGGCGAGGGTGACGGCCCGGGCGCCGGGGGTCCTGGCGGGCCTGCCCCTGCTGGACCTGGTCTGCGCCGAGTTGGACCCCGACCTGGTGGTCGAGCACCGGCGCGCCGACGGCGACGCCGTGGCGCCGGGCGACGTGGCGGCGGTGATCCGCGGCCCCGCCGCGCCGGTCCTGACGGGCGAGCGCACCGCGCTGAACTTCCTGCAGCACCTGGGCGGCATCGCCACCCTCACCGCCCGCTACGTCGCGGCGGTCGCCGGCACCCGCTGCCGCGTGCTGGACACCCGTAAGACCCTGCCAGGCTGGCGCGCCCTGGCGAAGTACGCGGTGCGCTGCGGCGGCGGGCACAACCACCGCCTGGGGCTGTACGACCGGATCATGCTCAAGGACAACCACTGGGCCGCCGCCGGCGGGGACGTGGCGCAGCTGGTGGCGCGGGCCAGGCGCGACCATCCGGGCATCCCCGTCGAGATCGAGGTGGACGACGCACAGCAGCTGGATCTGGCCCTGGCCCTGGGGCCGGAGTGGATCCTGCTGGACAACTTCACACCCGCGGCCGCGGCCGCCGCGGTGGCGCGCCGCGATGCCGCCGGCTCGTCCACACTGCTGGAGGCCTCGGGCAACGTGGACCTGGACACCATCGCCGCCTACGCCGGTGCGGGGGTCGACGCAGCGTCGGTCGGGCGCCTGACCCACTCGGCCCCGGCGCTTGACCTGGGCCTGGACCTGGAGCTGCTGTCGTGAGGATCCCCGGCGGCAGCCACCCGGTCCACCGGGACTGGTTCGGGCTGGACGGCTTCCTGCCCGGGCCGCGCTTCACCCGGGACGGCGCGGTGCTCTACCTGCTGGAGACCGTGGGCAGCACCAACGAATTCCTGCGGGGCCGGGGCGAGCCCGCCGCCGGCCGGCTCTGCACCTGGGACGGCTGGGGCTGGCGGGCCCAAGCTCCGTCCGAACTCGCGCCGGTGGCCGTGCCGCGGCCGGGCACGGTGGTGGTCGCCCGCCACCAGACCCGGGGCCGCGGGCGCCAGGGCCGGCGCTGGCTGGACACCGACGGACTGAACCTTTCGGTGGTGGTGCCGGGCCACCGGGCCGCCTTCGACCAGGGCTTCTCGGTGTGGCTGGGCCTGTTGACGGTGCTCACCCTGCGCGAGGACTTCAGCATCGACGCCCGCCTGAAGTGGCCCAACGACATCACCGTCGAGACGCGCAAGCTGGGGGGCATCCTCCTGGAGACCGCCGGCCACGGCGACGAGGCGGTGGTCGTCGCGGGCCTGGGCCTGAACATCGGCGCCCGGGCCGAGCAGCTGCCGGCGGAGCTGCACGGCTCGGCCACCAGCGTGCGCATGGTCACCGGGCACGCCCCGCGGCCGGGGGACATCGCCGGCCGGGTGCTCGCGCGGATCGAGGCCTCCCTGGACGCCTTCGGCCGCGAGGGCTGGGCGCCCTTCCGGCCGGCGCTGGCCTGCCTGGACTGCCTGCTGGGGCGGCGGGTCCGGGTGCTGGTGGGGGCGACCACCCACGCGGGCCGGGCCGTGGGCCTGGACGACCGCGGGCGCCTGCTGCTGGAGACGGGCGCGGGCACCACCGTGGCGGTGCCCGCGGGCGACGTGCACATCCAGGCGGACGCGGGCCCGCCGCCGGAGGAAGCCCCATGACCGTGCTCGTGCTGGACGCGGGGAACACCCGCCTGCGCGCCGCCCTGGCGGCGGATCCCCGCCAGTGGCCCGGGCTGCTGCCGGCCGGCGCGGCCCCGCGGCCGGCCCTGGACCGGGTGGGCGAGCTGCCTACGGCGGCCGCCGCCGCGGACGCCGGGCCCTGGCTGCGGGAGCTGGCGGACCGGCACCGTCCCGACGCGGCGGTGCTGGTGTCGGTGGTGCCGGCGTTGGATCCGCTGTTCGCCGCGGCCCTGCCCGGCCTGCGCGGCGCGGGCCTGGGCTGCCCGCTGCCCTTCGCCCTGGACGTGGAAGACCCGGCCGCCGTGGGCGCGGACCGCCTGTGCAACGTGACCGCGGCCGCGGCCGCCGGCTGGCGCCGGGCCCTGGTGGTCGACGCCGGCACCGCCACCACCTTCGACCTGCTGCTGGACGGGGTATTCGTCGGCGGCCTGATCGCCCCGGGGATGGCGTTCGCCGCCCGCTGCCTGGGGGAGGCGGCGGCCCGCCTGGCGCCCGTGCCCTTCGGGCCGGCGCCGCTGGACGCGGGCCGCAGCACGGCCGCAGCCCTGGCCGCCGGCGGCTGGCACGCGGGCCAGGGGGGCGTCCGGCACATCGTGGCCGGCCTGCGCGCCCGCTACGGGGACCTGCCGGTGGTGGTCACCGGAGGCCTGGGCGGCGACCTGGCCGACCTGGGGCACCTCGACCCTGACTGGACCCTGCGGGGGGCCCTGGCCCTGGCCGCGCCCCTGGCCCAGCGCTGAACGGCTCGCCCCTGACAATCTGACAGCGTGGCAGGTCTAACGTTTTTTTCCCTGGGAAATCGGCGTTTTCC
>JBHEPC010000117.1:0-8700 GCA_046260475.1 Candidatus Krumholzibacteriia bacterium
AGCTCGCGGTCCGCGTCGGTCAGGTGCTCGGAGAGGGACTGCACGCCGCGGGGCTCGCCCGGGGCCAGATGCACGGCGAAGAACACCGCCGAGGCCAGCACCAGGACCAACAGCACGGAGGACAGGATACGGCGCAGCAGCCAGGGGGGCATCGGGCACCTTCGGGGGGGATCGCGACGGGGCTGAGTGTAGGGACCGCGCGCCGGGGCGGTCAAGGACGCATGCCGCGGCGCGCGCACGGCGGCCGCGCCATCCTGCACGCCGACGAGCTGACCTACGCGGTGGTGGGCACCTCGCCCGGACCCCTGTTCGGCGATTCCCTGCACGACGTGTACCTGACCATCAACCGCGCCCTGGTCGCCTTCCTGGCCGACCTGGGCATCGCCGCGGAGGTCGCCACGGGCGAGTCCCGGGACGACGCCCGCGGCCTGGTCTGCTTCAAGAGCGCCGGCCTGTACGAGATCGCCGTGGCCGGGCGCAAGCTGGTCGGCAGCGCCCAGCGCCGCACCGGCGGCTGCTTCCTGCAGCACGGCTCCATCCTGGCCGGCCCCCGTCACCTGGAACTGCTGCGTTTCCTGCGCCCGGGCGCGCCTGGCGCCGACCTGTCGCCCGGGGCGCTGGCCGCGGGCACCACCGACCTGGGGCAGCTGCGGGGGCGGGCCTGGACCCCGGCCGAACTGGACGCCCTGGGCCCGGCGCTGGCCGCGGCCTTCGCCCGGACCCTGAGCCTGGAGACCGTGGCCGCCTGACGCGGCCGCCGTGCGCGCCGCGGCATGCGTCCTTGACCGCCCCGGCGCGCGGTCCCTACACTCAGCCCCGTCGCGATCCACCCCGAAGGTGCCCGATGCCCACCTGGCTGCTGCGCCGCATCCTGTCCTGCCTGCTGCTGGTCCTGGTGCTGGCCTCGGCGGTGTTCTTCGCCGTGCATCTGGCCCCGGGCGAGCCCCGCGGCGTGCAGTCCCTCTCCGAGCACCTGACCGACGCGGACCGCGAGCTGATCCGCGCCCGCTACGGCCTGGACCGTCCCCTGCCGGCCCGCTACCTGCAGTGGCTGGGCGGGCTGCCCCGGGGCGACTTCGGCTGGAGCCTGGCCCAGCAGCGCCCCGTGGCCCGGATGCTGGGCGAGGCCCTCGGCCCGACCCTGCTCCTGACCCTGGCCGCGTACGCTTTGCACCTGCTGCTGGCCATCGCCACCGCCCTGGCCATGGCCGCGCGCCGCGGCCGTGCCGTCGAGCACCTGCTGCGGGGCGTGGGCCTGGCCTTCTACTCGGTGCCCACCTTCTGGCTGGGCCTGCTGCTGATGCTCCTGGCCGGCCGCCTGCTGGGCTGGCTGCCCTTGGGCGGCATGGCCGCCCCCGACGCCGCCTTCCTGCCGCCCTGGGCCCGGCTGCTGGACCTGCTGCGGCACCTCGCGCTGCCGGTGCTGACCCTGGCCCTGGGCACCTTCATGGGCACCGCCCGCTACCTGCAGGCCTCCCTGGACGAGGTGCTGGCCCAGGACTACATCACCGCCGCCCGCGCCCGCGGCCTGGGCGAGGGGACGATCCTGCGGCGCCACGCCCTGCGCAACGCCCTGCTGCCGGTGATCACCCTGGGCGGGCTGCAGCTGCCCGCGCTGCTGGGCGGTGCGGTCGCCGTCGAGACGGTCTTCGCCTGGCCGGGCATGGGCCGCCTGACGGTCGAGGCCCTGTGGGCCCGGGACTACCCGGTGATCATGGCCACCACCGTGGTGGCCGCGGCCGCGGTGGTCACCGGCTCGCTGCTGGCGGACCTGCTCTACCACCGGGCCGATCCCCGCGTCCGGCGCCCCGGGGAGCAGGCGCCGTGAGGGCCCCGGGCACGGGCCTGCTCGCGGTCGGCGCTCTGCTGGGTCTGCTCTGGCTGGCGGCGGCCCTGGCGGCGCCCCTGCTGTTCCCCGGCGATCCGGGCGCCCTGGGCCCGGCCGCGGCGCGGCTGCGCCCGCCCTCGCCCGAGCACCTGCTGGGCACCGACCTGCTGGGCCGCGACGTCATGGCGCGCCTGGTCTGGGGCAGCCGCGTCTCCCTGCTGGTGGGCTGGCTCAGCGTGGCGGTGGCCGTGGTGCTGGGCACGGCGCTGGGGCTGGCCGCGGGCCTGGGCCCGCGCCGCCTGGACCGCGCCCTGATGGGCGTGACGGACCTGTTCCTGGCCTTCCCGCGCATCTTCCTGGTGCTGCTGCTGGTCTCCCTGGCCGCGCCCTCCCTGCAGTTGGTGGCGGCGGTGCTGGGCCTGACCGGCTGGATGACCGTGGCCCGCCTGGTGCGGGCCGAGGCGCTCTCGCTCCGGGAGCGGGACTTCGTGGCCGCCGCCCGGGGCTTCGGGCTGGGGCCGGTGCGCGTGGCGGTGGTCCACGTGCTGCCCCACCTGCTGCCGACGGTGATCGCCGCGGCCAGCCTGCGCATCGGCGGCGCCATCCTGGCCGAGGCTTTCCTCAGCTACCTGGGCCTGGGCGTGCAGGAGCCCCAGGTCAGCTGGGGGGCGATGATCCAGCAGGGGCGCGGCGTGCTGGTGGAGGGTTGGTGGCTGACGGCGTTCCCGGGCCTGGCCCTGACGGTCACCGTGCTGGGCTACAACCTGCTGGGGGACGGGCTGCGGGCCCGCCTCGCGCCCCGCCAGGGAGGTGGCGGCCGTGGCTGAGCTGCTGCGCCTGGAGGGCTGGACCGTGGGCTTCGGCACGGCCGCGCCGGTGCTGCGGGGGCTGGACCTAGCCCTGGCCGCCGGCGAGGCGGTGGCGCTGGTCGGCCCGTCGGGCTGCGGCAAGAGCCTGACCGCGCTTTCGGTGTGCGGCCTGCTGCCGCCGGAGGCCCGCACCGGCGGCCGCGTGCTGTGGGCCGGCGATCGGGTGGGCGCACCGGGCGGACCGGCCTGGCCCGCGGTGCGCGGCGGCGGCATGACCCTGGTGCCCCAGGAACCGGGGGCGGCGCTGAACCCGGTGCTGCGGGTGGGGGATCAGGTGGCCGAGACCGTGCGCCGCCACGCGGGCGGCAGCGCCGCCGCGGCGCGCCGCCGCGCGGTCGAGCTGCTGGCCGAGGTGCGGCTGCCCGACGCCGAGCGCTGCGCCCGGGCCTGGCCCCACGAGCTGTCCGGCGGCATGCGGCAGCGCGCGGTGCTGGCCACGGCCCTGGCCTGCGGCCCGCGCCTGCTGGTGGCCGACGAGCCCACCACCGCCTTGGACCCGACGGTGCAGGCGGCGATCCTTGCCCTGCTGGACGAGCTGCGCCGGCGGCGCGGCATGGCGCTGCTGTTCATCACCCACGACCCGCACCTGGTGCCGCTGCTGTGCACCCGCCGCCTGGAGCTGGCCGACGGCCGCCTCGTGGGCGACGAGCCCGTGACCGGGCCGCCGCCGGGTGCGGCGGCGCCGGCAGCCGCACGCGCGGCCACCGCGGCGCCGGCTGCGCCCCTGCTGGCCGGCCGTGGCCTGGTCCTGCGCCACCGGGGCGCCCGGGCCGACGCGGTCGCGGGCGTGGACCTGGCCGTGGCGCCGGGGGAGGTGGTGGGCCTGGCCGGCGAGTCGGGCAGCGGCAAGTCCACCCTGGTGCGGCTGCTGGCCGGCCACCTGCGTCCGGACGCGGGCGAGGTGCGGCTGGACGGCGCGGACCTGCACCGCGCCACGGGCGCGGTGCGCCGCACCCTGCGGCGGCGGGTGCAGCTGCTGTTCCAGGACGCAGGCGGCTCGCTGGATCCGCGGCAGAGCGTGGGCGCGGCCCTGGCCGAGGCGGCCGGGGCGCCGGTCGACGCGGCGGCGTTGCTGGCAGCGGTCGGCCTGCCCGCCGACGCGGCCGGACGCCTGCCCCACCGCCTGTCGGGCGGGCAGCGGCAGCGGGTGGCCCTGGCGCGCTGCCTGGCGGCGCGGCCGGCGGTGCTGCTGGCGGACGAACCGGCCGCCGCCCTCGATGCCGCGACGCGGGCGCGCATCCTGGCGGTGATGCTGGCGGCCGCCCGCGAGCGCCGCCTGGGCCTGGTGCTGGTGTCGCACCAGCTGGAAGAGTTGCTGACGGTCTGCGACCGCGTGCTGGTGATGCTGGCGGGCGTCGTGGTGGAGGAGCTGCCGCGCGGCGGCGGCCACGAACCGCGCCATCCCTACACCCTCGCCCTGCGGGCGGTGCAGCCCGAGCGCCTGGCGGCCTGCGGGGCGGGTTGGCGGCAGGTCGCGGCGGCGGCCGCGGCGGGGGGGTCGGCGGACGCCGCGGCGTGCCCGTTCCGCAGCTCCTGCCCGCTGGTCAAAGCAAGTTGCCGCAAGGCGTTGCCGCCGGTCGTGGAGCTGGGCGGCGGGCACCGGGTGCGCTGCCCCGTGGTCGCCGAGGGTCAAGCGCCACAATTTATTGACACGTAATAGGCCAATCTCTATATTCAAACACCAGTTGCGGCAAAGGCTCCGAAGGGGCCACGAATTGCCCATCCGGACCGGCGGAAACGCCCTTGTAGCAGGCACCCCACACTGCCCGGCTAAGGTTCAGTGCGTACTCATAGAGACCATTCCCAAGGTTCCGAGAGGAACCCCGTCCTGGCCGGATTTGTTCCCTCGGAAAGGAGCGGCAGTATGCTCCGGCTTCACCGGATCCAGCGGATCGTGCCCCTTGTCATCCTTCTGTGCCTGGCTGCGACCATGCCTTACGGCGACGCCCTGGCCCAGGGGGCCGGCACCATCAAGGGCGTGGTCAAGGACAGGGAGTCCGGGGAGCTCCTGGACTACGCCAACGTCCTGCTGGTGGGATCGTCCCGGGGGACCATGTCCCTCGGCGGCGGCGTCTTCTACTTCAACGGCCTGCCCCCGGGCACGTACACCGTCAAGGTGCTGTACCTGGGCTACGCCCCGGTGGAGCAGACGGCGCAGGTGCGCGCGGGCCAGACCGCGACCCTCGAGTTCGGCCTCGAAACGGTGATCGTCGAGACCCTGCAGGCCTTCGAGGTCGAGGGCGCCGAGTACATGGTCGAGGTCAGGAGCACGATCGAGGAGAAGAAGATCGGCTCGGAGACCTTCGAGAAGTACGCCATCGACTCGGTGGAGGACGCCCTCTCGAAGCAGGCGGGCGTGGTCATGCGCGCCGGCGAGTTGTTCGTGCGCGGCGGACGCTCGGGCGAAGTCTCGATGCAGATCGACGGCGTCTCGGTGGACAACCCGCTGGGCACCGGCTCGATGGACGTGTCCAACCTGGCCGTGGACAACATGGCCATGGTCACCGGCGGCCTGGACGCCAAGTACGGCAATGCCCTGTCGGGCGTGGTGAACATCACCACCAAGGAGGGCGGCCAGAAGTTCGGCGGCGGCTTCCGCTTCCTGACCGACGACTTCGGGCGCCAGGACAAGACCTACACCAACTACGACCGCTTCGAGTACGGCTTCGGCGGCCCGACCCCCGTCGGCGGCCTGACCTACTTCCTGGCCGGCGACCTGGCCTTCACCGACACCGAGAACACCTCGGTGGCCCACCGGCCCGAGTACAAGGTGAAGCTGGCGGACACCACCCTGTTCAAGTTCCGTCGCCGCCAGTTCAACCAGGCCAAGGGGTCCATCAAGCTGGCCTACACCTTCGACGAGAGCAAGAAGGTCACCGCCGAGTACACCTACTCGACGTCCCTGGGCGAGATCTACCGGCCCAACTGGAGCGTCGAGGGCTACTCGCAGCGGGTCCTGTACATGCCCGAAGTCGTCTACACGGGCAGCGCCACCGTGCAGGCCTGGTTGTCCACCGGCCGCACCATTCCCGTCTACTACGGACCGTGGTACGAGACCATGCTCCAGAACGCCCGCGTGGTCATGGTCATCGATGCCCGCAACGACAGCGAGCGCCAGGTGCCCATGCCGGTGCTGGACGTGCGCTCGGCCGCCGACAACCGGGTCTACACGGTCATCGCCCAGGCCCAGTTCGACGGCTACCGCTATCCCTATTCGGCCTACTCGACGGTGGCCGAGGACAGTTCCTACACCGCCTTCAACTCGGCCGACCGCCTGAACCAGAACAAGAGCATCGGCCAGGTGGCGAAGATCGTCTGGCGCCACAACCTGGACAACTCCACCTTCTACACGGTGCGCCTGGGCCTGGTGGCCTTCGACACCCGCAGCGACGTGCAGGGCAAGGACCCCTGGGAGTACAACCACGGCGGCATCCGCAACCCGGGCCTGTTCTACGGCCAGCAGCGCATCTACCAGGCGGGCAACGACTATTACACCGACCCGCTGAGCGCCTACTACGTGACCACCTCGGACAACTTCACCTACGCCGAGGAGTACAGCCGCACCTACAGCCTGGGCTTCGAGCTGGTCAGCAACCGCTGGGAAGGCCATCTCGTGGAGACGGGCTTCGGCGTGCGCTACAACGACCTCGAGCGCTATGCCCTGGTGCAGCCGGCGATCATGCGGGAGAACCGCTTCAGCGGCGAGTGGACCCAGGGCCAGAACCGCAACATCTTCCACACCTACAACCCCGAGGCCTTCTGGTACGCCCAGGACCGCTGGGAGTACGAGGGCATGGTGGTCAACTACGGCCTGCGCTGGGACATGTTCTCCCCGGGCAGCGCCGCGGCCATCGAGCTGACCAACGAGGACGTGGACGCCAACGTGGTCAAGTACAAGACCGCGTTCCAGCCGCGGCTGGGCTTCGCCTTCCCCATCACCGAGCGCGACGGCTTCCACTTCCACTACGGCCGCTTCGTGCAGTTCCCCGGCCGCGAGTACCTGTTCGCCAGCCAGGACCCCGTGGGCAACGCGGGCATCCTGGGCAACCCGAACCTCCAGCCCGAGACCACGGTCCAGTACTCCGCCGGCATCAAGCACCAGTTCTCCGACTTCATCGCCGGCCAGTTCTCGCTGTACAGCAAGGACATCTACGACCTGATCGCCGCGACCCAGGTGACGGACGAGTCCACGGGGCAGACCCTGGCGCGCTACATCAACAAGGCCTACGCCTCGGCCCGCGGCATCGAGATGACCCTGGAGAAGCGCTACAGCGACAACTACTCGTTCATGTTCAGCTACACCTACTCCTTCGCCGACGGTGTGGCCTCGGACACGGCCTTCGGCTCGAACCCCGAGGGCCTGGCCTACCTGCCCAACCAGGAGCTGCCCCTGGCCTGGGACCAGCGCCACACGGCCAACCTGATGCTGCGCCTGGCCGAGCCCGGCGTGTGGTCCACCTCCTTCACCTTCAGCTACGGCAGCGGCTTCCCCTGGACGCCGGTGGACCGCTTCGCCAAGCGGCAGGACCCCATGCTGGAGAACAGCGAGCGCCTGCCGTCCACCTACGCCCTGGACATCCAGTTCGAGCGCAACATCAACTTCTACGGCAAGCGGCTGTCGCTGCAGCTGCAGGGCTTCAACCTGCTGAACCAGGACGTGATCCAGGCACCGGGCGGCGGCGGCATCAGCCCGGGCATGATCAACGGCGCGCGCTACGCGGGCATGTCGTACCTGTCCGAGACCGGCAAGTACGGCGCGGCCCTGCTGCAGGACGCCAACGGCGACGGCACGGACGAATTCATCCCGTTCTACGACCCGCGGACCTTCGGCCAGCACCGGTTGTTCCGCCTCGGGATCGGGTACTATTTCTAGAGGGGCAGCTCGCACCGGCCCCGGCGACCGGGTCCGGCCCGAAAGGATGGCGATGAACAGGACCATCGAGAACCTGGTGCACAGGCTGCGGCGGCGGGCGCCCGGACGGTCGGAGATGGCGGGCCTGGTCCTGCTGGCGGCGGCCGTGGCCGCGCCGGCCTCAGCGGTGATCGACAAGCCCGAGCCCGTGCTCGAGATGGGCTACAACCCCAGCGGCGCCTACATCCTGGACGGCAGCTTCGTCATGAACGTGGGCGAGGTGCAGATCAACATCACCAACTGGGGCCTGATCGGCTCGGCCCCGTCGGTGCCGACGCCCTTCTCCGCCGCCCCCTCCTGCCAGTGGCCCGCCGGCTCGGGCGAAGAGTACCTCTGGGCCGCCGGCCTGTGGGTGGGCGGCGTGGTCCTGGGCGAGCGGCTGGTCTCCAGCGGCGGCTGGGGCAGCGAGATCTACCCGCTGGACGAAGTGGAGGCCACCATCTACGAGGCCATCGGCACCAGGCTGATGCGGCCGACCGGCAACCCGGACGCCAGCGGGCGGCGGCTGCCGATGGAGCCGGCCGATGACGACGGCGACGGCCTGGTGGACGAGGAGATCCTCAACGGCAAGGACGACGACGGCGACGGCCTGATCGACGAGGACTTCGGCCAGATCGGCAACCAGATGATGGTGCTGACCCAGTACGACAACACGCGGCTGGCGCAGGAGAACAATCCGGACCACACGCCCATGAACCTGGAGATCGTCCAGAGCACCTACGCATGGGAGAACGACCAGGTCGACGACTTCGTGGGCTTCGAGTACACCATCAAGAACGTGGGCGTGACCGCCATCGAGCGGGTGTACCTGGGCTTCTTCGCCGACAGCGACATCGGGCCTCGCGCCGCCGAGGGCGTCGCCGACGACGACATGGCCGGCAGCTGGCGCGGTTTGGTGCGCGCCTCCGACGGCAGCTACGTGCCCGTCGAGGTGGGCTACATGTACGACGCCGCCGAGGCGAACCCCGTCAGCGGCTACTTCGGCATCGTCTTTTTGGGCCACGACGTCGACCCGACGGGCGCGCGCGCGCCGGCCCGCATCGGCCTGCGCACCTTCCAGTCCTTCTCCGGCAACGCGGCCTTCGAGCAGG
>JBHEPC010000324.1:0-5072 GCA_046260475.1 Candidatus Krumholzibacteriia bacterium
CGCCCTGGGCCTGCCCGCGGACGGAGGCTGGCTCGCGGCGCCCCTGGCGGACGGTCAGCGGGGCTGGATCCTGCTGGGCCGCCGCAGCGGCGGCGGCGCCTGGACCGGTCCGGAGCGCGACCAGGTGACGGCGCTGGCCCGCATCGCCACCCAGGCCCTGCGCGGGGGCGGGGACGATCCCGGCCGCACCGTCGAGGCCTTGCGGGTGCTGCTGCAGATGCGGCGCCGGGGCATCCCCACCGCCTCGCCCGAGGCCCTGGACCTGACCGCGGCGCTGGCCGCGCGGTTGCAACTGGACGACGCCGACACCCGGCGCCTGCTGGAGGCGGCGGCCCTGCACGACGCGGGCATGGCCAGGGTCGACGACGAGATCCTCCACGGCGAGGGCGACCTGGACTGGGACGCCCGGGACGAGGTGGACCGGCACGTGCAGCTGGGCTTGGACCTGCTGGCCCCCCTGCTGCCGGATCCCGCCACCGTCGCCGTCATCCGGCACCACCACGAGCGCTGGGACGGGGCCGGTCACCCCGACGGCCTCGCCGGCGGGGCGATCCCCCTGGGCTCCCGGGCCCTGGCCGTGGTCGACGCCTGGTCTTCCTTGACGCGGGAGCGTCCCTACCGGTCGGGACTGGCCCCGGCGGCCGCGTTGGCGGAGCTCGAGCGCTGCGCCGGCACCCAGTTCGATCCGGCGGTCGTGGCCGCCTTCGCCGCGGTGGTCACCGGCCGCCGCACCCGACCCGAACCCGACGGCGCCGTCAGCGGCGCCGCGCCGCGCCCCTGAGGCGCCCGGAGGCACGATGGCCCTGCCCGTCCGCATCCTGATCGTCGACGACGAGCGGCCGCTGGCCGCGCTGCTGGCCCAGGCCTTCGCCCAGGACGGTCACACCGTGCTGCAGGCGGCCGACGGCATCGACTGCATGAACAAGATGGCCAACTTCCGGCCCGACGTGGTGATCATGGACATCATGATGCCCCGCCTCGACGGCGTGGACACCACCCGCCTGATCCGCCGCAACCGCAGCTACGAAGACACCGTGATCGTGGCCCTTTCCGCCCGCGCGGACGAGGACACGCGCCGGCGCATGCGCGAGGCCGGGGCGGATGTCTTCATGCGCAAACCCTTCGTGATCGTCCGCCTGGTCGAGCGCGTGCAGCAGCTGCTGGCCGCCCGCACCGGCATGCGCTGAGGAGGACCGTTCCGTGCTGTCCGCCGCCGGCATCGTCAACCTCCTGGCCACGGGCGACGCGGTGCGCGCCGCCGCGGTGCCGGCCGGGGTGGCCGTGATGCTGGCGGTGGCGGCGGCGGCGGGCGCGTGGGGGACGATGATCTTCCGCCGCCTGCGGGCGCGCACGGCGCGCGAACGGGACCGCACCGCCCGGCTGCGCCGCCGGACCCGGGTGCTCGAGCGCATCCTCGCCGTCTCCGCCCGCATCAACGCCACCCGGCAGCTGCCCGAGCTCACCGACCGTGTCGTCGCGGCGGCCGCCGACCTCCTGGGCTACGAGCGGGTCGTCCTTTACCTGTGGTCGGACGCCGGCAGAGCCTTCCAGGTGCGCGCCGCCCGCGGCGTGACCCCGGACGTGCTTGCCGGCAGCCGCCCCGTGACGCGGGAGCAGTACGCCGGGTTCACCGATCCGGACCGCCGCCGCGGCGCCTGTTACCTGCTGCCGGCCGCCACCGCGGAAGCGGACGACGGGGGCGGGGTCCGTGCCCAGTCCTGGCGCCTGGTGGCGCCGCTGGAGGGGGCCGCCGGCGAGGTCCTGGGCTACCTCGAACTGCACCGGCCGGCCGCCGGCGGCGCGCCCGGCCGGGCGGAGATCCGCCACCTGGAGTTCCTGGCGCGCCAGTCGGCGACGGCCGTCGAGTCGGCCGCCGTCTACGACCGCCTCTCCCGCAACAACGCCGAACTCTCTCTCGCTTCGGAGAAGCTGGCCAGCCTGGCGGACATGAAGGCCAACTTCGTGGCCAACGTCAGCCACGAGCTGCGCACGCCCCTGACCTCCATCAGCGCCTACACCGAGCTGCTGCAGCAGAACCTGGCCTCCATGTCCCGCGAGTCCCTGGACGAGTTCCTGAAGGTCATCCACGCCGAGAGCACCAAGCTGACCGCGGTCATCAACGACATCCTCGAGCTGGGGCAGATGGAGAACGGCCGGCCGGCACCGACGCGGAACGAGACCGACCTCGTCGCCCTGGTGCGGCGCCTGGAGGAAGGCTGGCGCGGCCGGGCCGCCGAGAGCGGGCTCGAGCTGCAGGTGGACGCGCCCCCGGCGCCCCTGCCCCTGCCCGTGGACCCGGTGCTGCTGCAGCAGCTGCTGACGCACCTGCTGGCCAATGCCTGCAAGTTCACGCCCCCGGGTGGCCGGGTCAGCGTGTCCCTCCGGGAGTCGGGGACCGCCGTGCGCCTGACGGTCCAGGACACGGGCATCGGCATCCCCGCCGACAAGCTGGGGGCCATCTTCGACAAGTTCTACCAGGTGGACGGCTCGGCCACCCGCCGCCACAACGGCCAGGGCGTGGGCCTGGCCATCTGCCACGAGATCGTCGGCCACCACGACGGGCGCATCTGGGCCGAGAACGTCGCCGGCGGCGGCGCCCGCTTCACGGTGCTGCTGCCCCGCCGGGCCGCGGTGGTGCAGCCGGTCCGCGCCCGTGACCACGCCGGCCAGCCGTTCGAGGCGGGCGAGTTCCTGCAGCGGCTGCTGTACTGGCTGGCCGAGAGCCTGGGCGTGCACACGGTCACCCTGATGGAGCCCGAGCCCGACGGCCTGCACCTGGGCATCCGCGCCGCCATCGGCGTGAACGAGACCGTCGTGCAGGGGGTGCGGGTGCGCCGCGGCGCGGGCATCGCCGGCCGGGTGTGGGCCACCGGCGAGTCCGTGCGCATCGACGACCTGACCCGCGACCCGCGCTTCGGCCGCGAGGAGAACGAACCCCGCTACACGACCCCGTCGGTGCTGTGCGTGCCGCTGCCCGGCCCCGCGGGCCCGAGCGGCGTGATCGCCGTCAACAACCGCGCCGACGGCCGGCCCCTGGACGATGACGACCGCCTCTTCCTGGAAGCGCTGGCGCCGCGGGTGGTCGAGCTGCTGCGGCGCCACGAGGATTGGCTGCAGGCGACCCGCGAGCTGGGCGCCCTGCGCGACAGCCTGCGCGCCACCACGGCGGTGGGCCGCCTGCGTCAGGAGAGCCTGCTGGAGCTGTGCCAGGAGATCTGCCTGGCGGCGGCGCGCCGCGCGGGCCTGACCGCCCGCGACCTGCACCACCTGGCCTTCGCCCTGCAGTTCTACGACGTGGGCATGGGCTGCGTGCCGCCCGAGCTGCTGAACAAGCCCGAGCCGCTCGCCGCGCCCGAGCAGCGGGTGATGCAGCAGCACGTGGAGGCCGGCCTGGACATCCTGGACGTGCTGCGCCCGGATCCCGAGGCCCGGCAGATCATCCTGCACCACCACGAGAACTTCGACGGCAGCGGCTACCCGGGCGGCGTCGCCGGCGAGGGCATCCCCACCGGGGCGCGGCTGCTGCGCCTGGCGGATACCCTGGCCGCGCTGCTGAGCCCGCGCCCCTGGCGGGCGGCCCTGACCCTGGACGACGCCCTCGCGGAGATCGCCGCGGGGGTGGGCCGGCAGTTCTGCCCCGGCCTCGGACCGACGTTCCTGGCCGAGGCGGCGGCCCGGCGCGAGCGCATCGCGGCCATGCAGCGGCGGGGCGCCGACGGCCGCGACCTGGCCCGCCCGGTGCTCGACCGCAGGGGCATGGTCCCCATCGGCTGAACGCGGTCGGCCCGGTCAAGGTCCGCCGGCCGCAGCCGATACCGGCGCAGAGGCAGGCCATCGTTTCGACCCGGAGGAATCCCGTGCGCAAGGTCCTGATCGCCGACGACGAAGCCAACATCCGCAACATCCTGGACTTCACCCTGCACGCCGAGGGCTTCGACGTCGTGGCCGCGCGCAACGGCGACGACGCCTTCACCCTCGCCCTGGGCGAGCAGCCGGACCTGGTCATCCTGGACGTGATGATGCCCGGCACCAACGGCTTCGAGACCTGCCGCCGCCTGAAGGCCGACCGCCGCACGGCGCGCATCCCGGTCATCCTGCTGACGGCCCGCAGCGGCCGCGACGACCGCCGCACCGGCGGCGAGGCCGGCGCCGACGCCTACGTGACCAAACCCTTCAGCCCGGGCAAGCTGATCGCGGCGGTGCAGGACCTGCTGGGGCTGCCCCACGCCTGAGCCCCGCCGGCGGTGGACGGCCGCCGCTGCGCGGGCTACCATGACCTCTTCCGGGGAGCCGGCCACCGGCCGGCTCCCGCCTTCCCGAGCCCCGAGCCCCGGACGTCCCGTGCCCGCCCAGTTGCTGGAAATCGCCCTGCCGGTGCCGCTGCCGCGCACCTTCTCCTACCGCCACGAACCGGCGGAGGGCGCCGCCCGCCGCCGCGTGCAGGCCGGCGACCTGGTCGTCGTGCCCTTCGGCCGCCGCCGCGAGGTCATCGGCCTGGTGACGGCCGCCGGACCCCTGGCCGACGGCGCCGCCGGACCCGGGGGCGTGGTGCTGCGGGCGGTGGCGCGGGTCCTGGGCCCCGAGTACCGCATCGCCGGCGAGCGCCTGCGCCTGGCCCGCTGGCTGGCCGGGTACTACATGCTCCCGCTGGGGGAGGTCGTGCCCCTGTTCCACCCGCCGGCCCCGGGCACCGCCGCCCGGGGCGAGGGCGAGGACGCGGGAGCCTACCCCGACGTCGACGCCGGTCCGGTGGTGCTGACGCCCGACCAGCGCGCCGCCCTGGCCGCGGCCGGCGGACCTTTGGCCCGGGGCGAGTTCACCACGGTGCTGCTGCACGGGGTGACCGGCAGCGGCAAGACCGAGGTCTACCTGGCGCTCATCGAGCAGGCGCTGGCGCTGGGGCGCAGCGCCCTCTACCTGCTGCCGGAGATCGCGCTCACCCCGCAGACCCTGGCCCGCATCACCCAGCGCTTCGGCGCGCGGGCGGCGGCCATCCATTCCAGCCTGTCGGCGGGCGAGCGTTGCCGCGTCCACGAGGCGGCGGCCAGCGGCGAGGTCAGCGTGGTGGTGGG
>JBHEPC010000272.1:0-7181 GCA_046260475.1 Candidatus Krumholzibacteriia bacterium
GGTGTAGGTTCCGGCGTCCATGACATGGACAAGGACGCAGGCAGGGCGGTAGGGTTACACGGCAACTGCGGCAGGCGCCAACCCGAACCGGAGGTCCGGACCGTGCCCTATGTCAACATCAGGATCACCCGCGAGGGGGCCTGATCCCGGCTAGCCTCCCGGCGCCGGTTCGATCACGACCAGCACGTCGCCGGGGTTGACCGCCTGGCCCACCTGCACCGGCACCCGGACCACGCTGCCGCCGACGCCGGCGCAGAGTTCGTTCTGCATCTTCATGGCCTCGACGACGATCAACGGCTCGCCCTGCCGGACCAGCTGGCCCGGCGCGACCCTGACCTCCACCACCAGGCCGGGGATGTCGGCGGCGATGGTGCCGCTGCCGGCCGCCGTGCCCAGGCTTTCCAGGGCCTGGGCGCGCAGCTCGTCCATGACCGTCACCCGCACCGGCCGGCCGGCCAGGGTGGCGGCGACCGCGGCGCCGTCGCCGACCGCCGCCAGGTGCACCAGGCGCTGGCGCCCGCCGATGCGCACCGAGACGGCGCGGCCGCCCAGGACGAAGGCGAAGTCGACGGGCACGGGCTCGCCGCCGTCGGTCACCTGGACCTGGGTCTCGTCGCCGCGGCGGGCGACCACGGCGTGGTGCCGCTCGCCGTCCAAATCCAGCACGTAGCGCTTCTTCATCCACACGGCAGGGGTCCTTTCAGCGGTCGCCGGTCATGCGCCGCAGGGCGGTCAGGCGCCAGTTGGAGGCGCTGTCGCCGCGGGCGTCCGGCGGCGTCTCCTGCCCGGCCCGGCGCCGGGCCTCGAACAGGGCCGCTGCCGCGAGCAGGGCCGTCCGGTCGCCCTGGTCCAGCGGCGGCAGCCAGGCCTGCGGGTCGAAGGTGTCGGCCACGAAGTGGGTGGTGTAGGTGCCGTCGCGGAAGGCCGGCTGGTCCAGGACCCAGAGGTGGAACGGCAGGTTGTGCACCGGCCCGTGCAGCACGAACTCGCCCAGCACACGCCGGGCCCGGGCGAGGCAGCGCTCGCGGTCCTCCGCCCAGACGATGAGCTTGGCCAGCAGGGGGTCGTAGTGGATGGGCACCGCGAAGCCCTCGTAGACGCCCGTGTCCAGGCGCACCCCCGGGCCCAGGGGCACGGTCAGGCTGGCGATGCGGCCGATGCTGGGGGCGAAGCCCCGGCCCGGGTCCTCGGCGTAGAGGCGGAACTCCATGGCCCAGCCCCGCTGCGCCAGCTCGTCCTGGCGCCAGGGCAGGCCGTCGCCCTGGGCGACCAGGATCTGGGCCCGCACCAGGTCGGTGCCGGTGACCAGCTCGGTGACCGGGTGCTCCACCTGCAGGCGGGTGTTCATCTCCAGGAAGTGGAAGCTGCCGTCGGGCGCGAGGATGAACTCGACCGTGCCGGCGCCGCGGTAGTCGACCGCCCGTGCGGTCTGCACCGCGGCGGCGCAGATCCGCGCCCGCAGGTCGGGTGTCAGCGACGGCGAGGGGCTCTCCTCGATCACCTTCTGGTGGCGCCGCTGCACCGAGCACTCGCGCTCGAAGAGGTGGACGACCTCGCCCCGGCCGTCGCCCACCACCTGCACCTCGATGTGTTTGGGATCCTCGATGTACTTCTCCACGAAGACCGCGTCGTCGGCGAAGCTGGCGCCGGCCTCGCCGCGGGTCTGGCGCAGGGCGGCGGCCATTTCCGGGGCCGAGCGCACCACCCGCATGCCCTTGCCGCCACCGCCGGCGGAGGCCTTCAGCAGCACCGGGTAGCCGACGCGCTCGGCCACGGCGATCGCCTCGTCGGGGTCGGTGACGGCGTCCTCGGTACCCGGCACCACCGGCACGCCCGCGGCGATCATGTGCCTTCGTGCGGAGAGCTTGTCGCCCATCAGGCGCATGCTGCGCGCGGTGGGCCCGATGAAGACCAGGCCGGCCTGCTCCACCGCCTCGGCGAAGTCGGCGTTCTCGGAGAGGAAGCCGTAGCCGGGATGGATCGCTTCGGCTCCGGTGTCGAGGGCCGCGGCGATGATGCGCTCGCCCACGAGGTAGCTCGCGGACGCGGGGGCGGCGCCGATGGCGACCGCCTCGTCGGCCGCCAGCACGTGCAGGGCGGTCCGGTCCACGTCCGAGTGCACCGCCACCGACGCGATGCCCATCTCCCTGAGCCCCTGGCAGACGCGCACGGCGATCTCGCCGCGGTTGGCCACCAGGACCTTCTTGAACCTCTTCGCTGCCACGTTGCGCTCCCTAGAGGGGGATGTTGCCGTGCTTCTTGGGCGGCAGGGTCTGCTTCTTGTTGCGCAGGTTGTGCAGGGCCCGGATCAGCTCGCGGCGCGTGTCCGCGGGCTCGATCACGTCGTCCAGGTAGCCCAGGCCCGCGGCGATGAACGGGTTGGCGTAGGTCTCGTTGTACTCGTCCACCAGGCGACGGCGCTCGGCCTCGGGGTCGGCGGCGTCGGCGATCTGCTGCCGGTGCAGGATGTTCACGGCGCCCTCGGGGCCCATCACCGCCAGCTCGGCGCCCGGCCAGGCCACGTTCCAGTCGGCGCGGATGTGCTTGCTGTTCATCACGTCGTAGGCACCGCCGTAGGCCTTGCGCGTGATCACGGTCAGCTTGGGCACGGTGGCCTCGCAGAAGGCGAACAGCAGCTTGGCCCCGTGCTTGATGATGCCGCCGAACTCCTGGTCGGTGCCCGGCAGGAATCCCGGCACGTCCTCGAACACGACCAGCGGCACGTTGAAGCAGTCGCAGGTGCGCACGAAGCGGGCGGCCTTCTGGCTGGAGGCGATGTCCAGCACCCCGGCCTGGAAGCGGGGCTGGTTGGCGACGATGCCGACGGGCTGGCCGTCCAGGCGCGCGAAGCCGCAGATGATGTTCTGGGCGTGGCGGGGCTGGACCTCCAGGAAATCGCTTTCGTCCACCACCAGGCGGATCACCTCGAGCATGTCGTAGGGCTTGCGGCTGTCGTCCGGGACGATGGAGTTCAGCTTCTCCTCGCGCCGGTCGGGCCGGTCGGTGGGGACCAGGCGCGGCGGCTCTTCGAGGTTGTTCTGGGGCAGGAAGCCCAGCAGGCGGCGCGCCATCAGCAGGCAGTCCTGGTCGCTGGCGGCCATGAAGTGGGCGACGCCGCTCTTGGTCGAGTGGGTTGCCGCGCCGCCCAGCTCCTCGAAGGTCACGTCCTCGCCGGTGACCATCTTGATGACGTTGGGGCCGGTCACGAACATGTAGCTGGTCTTGTCCACCATGAGGGTGAAATCGGTGATCGCCGGCGAGTAGACCGCACCGCCGGCGCAGGGTCCGAGGATGGCCGAGATCTGCGGCACCACCCCCGAAGCCATGGTGTTGCGCCAGAAGATCTCGGCGTAGCCGGCCAGCGACCGCACTCCCTCCTGGATGCGGGCGCCGCCCGAGTCGTTCAGCCCCAGCACCGGGCAGCCGTTCTCCAGGGCCAGGTCCATCAGGCGGCAGATCTTCAGGGCGTTGGCCTCGCTCATCGAGCCGCCGAAGACCGTGAAGTCCTGGGCGAAGACTGCCACCTGGCGGCCGTCGATCCGCCCCATCCCGGTGACCATGCCGTCGCCGACGGGCCGGCTCGTGTCCATGCCCAGCTCGTGGCTGCGGTGGCGCACGAAGACACCGGTCTCCTGGAAGCTGTCCTCGTCCAGCAGCAGGTGGATCCGTTCGCGGGCCGTGAGGCGGCCCTTGGCGTGGATCTTCGCGGCTTTCTCGGGGCCGCCGCCGGCCAGGGCCAGCCGGCGCAGCTCGTTCAGGCGGGACAGGTTGTCGTCGAAGGAGTGGGCCATGTCGATCCCCTCGGGGCGTGGTGCGGATGGCGCGGGGGCGCCGCTGCGGTGCGCGCAAGGCGAAGCGCAGTCTAGCAGAACGGCAACCGCAACCAAAGCCGTTATTGGGGAAACGGGGCCGGTCAGGCCTCGCCGGCCCGGCGCCGGGCCATGACCCGGTCCAGCAACTGGGCCAGGTCCCGGTGGCTGCCGGGCTTGAGCATGAACTCCAGGACGCCGGCCTCGCGGGCCTGCCGCTCGTTGAAGCTGTCCCGGAAACCGGTGAAGAGGATCACCGGCACGTCCGGCCGGATGTCGTGCAGGCGCCGGGTCAGGCGGACGCCCGACATGTGGGGCATGATCTGGTCGGTCACCACGGCGTCGAAGGCGTCGGGGGCCCGGGCGAAGTCGGCCAGGGCGTCGCGGGCGTCGGTGTGCATGGCCACGCTGAAGCCAAGGCGCTGCAGGCCGCGGGCCATGACCTGGGCCACCATCACCTCGTCGTCCACCAGCAGCACGTGGCCCCGGGCCGCGGCCGGCTGACGGGTTTCCTCCGTCAGGTCCGGGGCGGATTCGGCCGCGGGCGCCGCCGCGACCAGCTCGAGGTCCGCGGCCTTGGGCTCCTGGTTCGCCGGCCAGGCGATCAGGGGGAAATAGATGTCGAAGGTGGTGCCGGCGCCGAGCTTGCTGTGGGGGATGGTGGTCCCGTCGTGCTCCTTGAGGATGCGGCACACGGTGCTCAGGCCGATGCCCAGCTTCGAGCCTCCGGCGGCCACGCTGAAGTAGGACTCGAAGATGCGGTCGATGGTCTCGTTGGCCATGCCCCGGCCGTCGTCGTGCACGGTGAGCTTCACGTAACTGCCCGGACCCAGGTCCGCGGGCACGGCGCGGTGCCAGCCGCTGACCCGCTCCTCCCGCAGGGCGACCTCGATCACGCCCCGCTCGGCCATCATGGCCTGCACCGAGTTGCTGCAGAGGTTCATCAGCACCTGCTGCACCCCCGCCGGCGAGGCCAGCACGGGGCCGCAGGGCTGCAGGTCCTCGTGGATCTCCACGGTGGACGGCAGGATGTCCCGCAGCAGCTTCAGGGTGTCGCCCACCAGCGGGCCCAGGTCCGTGGGCTTGCGGGCGCGGTCGGCCTGGCGGAAGAAGTCGCTGATCTCGGTCACCAGTTCGCTGGCCATGGTGCCGGCCTTGATGACCTTGCCCAGCTCCTCCTGCGCCTCGGCGCCTGAGGGCAGGCTGTGGGCCGCCATGCGCGTGTGGCCGAGGATGACCGCCAGCATGTTGTTCAGGTTGTGGACGATGCTGCCGGCCAGGATGCCGACGGCCTCCATGCGGCGGGCCTGCGTGAGCTGGTGCTCCAGGCGCAGGTTCTCCCGGCGCATTCGGTCGCTCTCGTCCGCGCCGGCGGCCAGGTTGGCGCGCAGGCGCCACCAGGCGAACCCGGCCGCAAGGGCGGCCAGGCCCAACACGACGACGATGATGGTCAGGACCAGCATCCGCAGGATCTCCCCTTCCCCCCGGGCGGTTACCGGCGATGTGCCGGCGCCGCGGTCATCCCCATTATGCGCCAACCCGGGTTCAGGCGCCAGCCCAAAGCCCGGAGCCGACGACCCCTGGACCGCAACGGGGAACGGCCCGCCACCGGGGCGGGCCGTTCGCAGGCGGACCAGTCGCGCGGGCTACCGGTACAGGGCCTTCAGCTGGCTGAAGGTGACCGCATCGGCGGGCACGGCGCAGTCGACGATGGGGATGCCGTCGGCGAAGGCCTCGAGCTTGAAGTCGCCGAACGAGAAGTTCAGGATGCCGGTGGCATTGTTGTAGCACTGCAGCAGCTGCACCTGGCTCTCGTCGTACCAGTAGTCGTCGAACATGACCTCGGTGCCGTCCAGGGCGGTGGCGAACCACTCGCCGTAGGTGTTGGGCAGCGCGGTCACTTCCATGCCGTCCTGCACCGTGATCATGCAGCTTTCCCAGGACTCCGCGTCGGCTCCGCCGTTCCAGACGTCGGCGGCGTTGACGACGTTCGGCGCGGGCACGGGCAGCGTGCCCATCTTCAGGACCGAGCCGTAGAGGCCGGCCGCCACGATGTCGATCTCCGACAGGCCGTAGTACTCGACGTAGAGGCCGCACAACTGCACGTCGTCGCCCGGCACACTGGTGTGGCCGGGGGAGTAGACCCAGATGCCCCGCCAGGCATCGTAGGGCGCTTCGGCGACGAAGAAGCCGTTGGCGGTCACGCCGGTGACCACGCCGCGCGGGGTGACCAGGGTGCCTTCGGCGATCAGGCCGGTCTGGATGTCGTAGATGGAGCTGCCCTGGGCGAAGGCCCCGGTCGCAACGACGAGCAGCAGGATCGCAGTCACAATGATCTTCATGTGTTTCCCTCCGCTGGATGGTCAGGCGCCGGTCCCGTCCCGCCGCGGTCGGACCGCCTCCCGAGCGAGAACCAAGCGCACGTCGGATCTTTGGATATCCGCACGGAATGCTCTCCTAACGGACCGTATCACCACCCGTTCCGGCCGTCCAGCGAAAAAATGCCCGTTTAGTGACTTTTTCGCGCCTCCCTGCCATTTTTTACCGTCTGCACATACGGGGCGATTTGGCTGGTCCCGGACCCGGGACGGCTGGTATCCTGCGGGCGGACCCGCGTATCCTGCGGGCGGACCCGCGGTCCCCGCCCGGACCGGAACCTGGAAAGGATCGCCGATGGCCTACGAATTCCTGCTCTGCGAGGTCCGGGACGGTGTCGCCACCGTCACCATCAACCGGCCAGACAAGCTCAACGCCCTCAATGCCTTGCTGATCGGTGAACTGGACGCCTGCCTGGGGGCCCTGGCCGAGGATCCGGCCGTCCGGGCGGTGATCCTGACCGGGGCGGGGCCCAAGGCCTTCGTCGCCGGCGCGGACATCGCCGAACTGGTCGGCCTGGGGGCCGCCGCCGCCGAGCGCCTGGCCCGGCGGGGCCAGGCCCTGATGGACAGGGTCGAGAACCTGGGCAAGCCCGTGATCGCCGCGGTCAACGGCTTCGCCCTGGGCGGCGGTCTGGAGCTGGCCATGGCCTGCAGCTTCCGCTACGCCGCCGACACCGCCCGCCTGGGCCTGCCCGAGACGGGTCTGGGGCTGATCCCCGGCTACGGCGGGACCCAGCGCCTGCCCCGCCTGGTGGGCCGGGGCCGGGCCCTGGAACTGATCCTGACCGGCGACATGGTGGACGCGGCCACCGCCCTGGCCCTGGGCCTGGTCGACAAGGTGGTGCCGGCGGCCGAGCTGCCGGACGCGGCCCGGGCCGCCGCCGCGAAGATGACGGCCCGCTCGCCCCTGGCCCTGCGGGCCGCGCTGCAGGCGGTCGGCGACGGCCTGTCCCTGCCCCAGGACGGGGGCTGCCGGCTGGAGGCGGCCCTGTTC
>JBHEPC010000328.1:0-2553 GCA_046260475.1 Candidatus Krumholzibacteriia bacterium
CAGGAGGGCCAGGACGGCGGCCGGGGGCGCGGCCGGGCGGCGGCGGGCGCGGACGGGGGCGGCCAGGTTCAGGGGCAAGATCCACCTCGGGGTCGGGTTGCGCGGTATCGCGGGACCGGGGCCGCCGCCGCATCGCCATTCAAGTGCGGGGCGGCCCTGCCGAACATCTCCATGGAACAGGCGTCCGGTGCCCGGAGTTCCGGGTCGTTCGGATCCCGCCACGACGGCGGGAGGTCGGGGGAGCCCTGCCGTCCGCACACGGGGGAAGGACCAAGATAGCGCCATGAACGAAGCCATCAAACCCAGAATCCTGGTGGTGGAGGACGACCCGGACCTGCGCAAGATCCTGCGCCTGCAGCTGATGGCCAACGGCTTCGAGGTGGTCGAAACCGAAAACGGCCAGGAGGGCTTCGCGGCCCTGCAGCAGCAGCGCCCGGACTGCGTGATCCTGGACCTGATGATGCCCGTGCTGGACGGCTTCGGTTTCCTCAAGCGCGCCCGCAGCATCATCGACCTGTTGGACGTGCCGGTCCTGATCCTGACCGCCAGCCAGGACGAGCGCAACCGCATCCGCGGCTTCCAGTACGAGGCCGACGCCTACATGGGCAAGCCCTACGACCTGGACGAGCTGACGGCCGAGGTCACCCGCCTGGTGGCCTCCCGCGCGGCCCGCTGAGCGCCGTCTAGCCCACCCAGCCCCGCACCGGCTCCAGCCAGAACGCCGGCGAGAGCCAGCACACCCGCAGATCTTCCGGATGCAGCCGCGCCTGGGCCGCCAGCAGGCCCGCCGCCGCAGCCGCCTCGCCCCGCGCGAGGTGCAGCTGCACCCGTCCGCCCAGGCACTGGTCCGGCAGGGCGGGCGGCGGCTGCCACCCGCCCCCCGCGTCGGGCAGGGCGCAGGCGGCGCGGGTGCGCAGGGCGACCAGGGGTGCCGTGGCGCCGTCCGGCTCCAGCTCGCCGCACAGGGCGAAGCAGCGGGCGGCGTCCCCCTGCAGCAGGGCCGCCCGGGCGCGCAGGAAGCTCCACGCCGCCGCCGCCAGGGGCGGGCCCGCGGCGCCGGGCGGGCTGTCGGCCGGGGCGTCGGGCACCACGCCCTCGGGCAGCGCGGGCACCCGGCCCTGGGCCAGGGCGGCGCAGCCCTCCAGGTAAAGGGGCCGCCAGTCCTGGCCGCGGTCCGTCGCGGCGGGCCAGTGCGGCAGCACGGCCGTCGCCTCCCGGGGACGGTCCCGGGCCAGCAGGTGCCCGGCCAGGAGCCAGGCGTACACCGGCTCGGCCTTCCACTCGGCCGCCAGGCCCTCGAGGCGGCGGCCACAGCCCTCGGGCCGGCCGGTCAGATCGTCGGCCGCCGCCAGCAGCAACTCGGCCCGGGCGAAGGTGCGCCCCAGGTCGCCCCACGGGGCCAGCAGCGGGGCCACGGCCTGGGGCTCGCCCGTCAGCAGGCGCAGCACCCCCCGCAGGTAGGCGCCGAAGAGGTCGGCGTGGCCACCCTCGCGGCGCTGCTCGCCCCGGCGTTGGTCGGCCTCCTCCAGGAACAGGCGGGCCTGGCGGATGCCGCCGCCGTCGGCCAGGATCAGGGCCTTGAGGTCCGAGGCCGAGCGGTAGGCTTCGTTCAGGGCCAGGGCGGCCTCGACCTCGGTCAGGGCCTCGTCGTTGCGGCCCACCTGGAACAGGGTCGCCGCCAGGCGGGTGCGGTAGTCGGGGTAGCGGGGGCGGCGCTCGACCAGGTTCTGGAAGCGCTCCAGGCCCTCGTCCCAGCGGCCGGCCCGGCACAGGGCCACCGCGGCGGCCACCTCCTCCTTCTCCGAGACGCCGGCGGCCGCCTCGGCCACCAGGGCGGCCAGGTCCGGCGGCACGGTCTCGGCGCTCCAGGCGTCGGCGCGCGCCAGGCGGCCGACCAGCCAGTGCTCGACCCGCCGGCCCGATTCCGCCAGGGCGTTCAGGGCTTCGGCCGCCTCGCGGCTGCGGCCCAGGCCCTGCAGGGCGGCCGCTTCCAGCAGGCGGGCCTCGACGTAGTCGGGGTTGGTGCGCAGGGCCGCGCGGGCCGCGCCCAGGGCGCCGTCCCAGGCGCCCAGGGCCAGCCGGGCGGCGCCCAGCAGGCATTGCAGGTCGGGGTAGACGGGCCACAGCTCGGTGGCCTCGGCGAACTGGGCGCGGGCGTGGCCCGGGTCGCCCGCCCGCAGCAGGCGGCGGCCCTCGGCCACCAGGGCCAGGCGGAAATGGTAGGCGGCGATGGAGGAGGCCGCCTCGCCGCGGCCGTGGGCGGCCTCGCGCAGGCGGTCGACGGCCTCGGCGTAGCGCCCGTCCTCCAGCAGCGCGATGCCTTCGGCGTGGGCACGGTTCCGTCCGCCGCGCAGCAGGCGGTCCAGGAACGCCATGTCAGTCCATGTACTTGCGGCTGTAGGCCGGCGTGCTCAGGTCCTCCCCGGTGCGGTCGGGGCCGAAGCCCGACGGTGTGGACCGTTCGGGCGGCAGCACCGCCTCGCGAGCCTCGGGCACGTCGATCTCGCCGATGGTCCGGGTGCCGACCCGCCGCAGGAACAGGCTCTCGCGGGC
>JBHEPC010000291.1:0-6547 GCA_046260475.1 Candidatus Krumholzibacteriia bacterium
CTCGGGATCCTCGGCCAGGGCGCGCTCCACGTGGGCCCGCACGCTGCGCACGTCGATGCGGCGGCCGTCGTAGAAGATCTCGCCCGCCGCGCTGACCCCCAGCAGCACGTTGCCGCGCGCCACGGTCGTGGCCGTGGCCGCGGTGGCGCGCTGGACGTCGATGCCGGTCTCCTTGACGAACGAGGTCGTGACCACGAAGAAGATCAACAGCAGGAAGACCATGTCGATGAGCGGACCCATGTTGATGTCCACGCTGCCCGCGCCCCCGCGCACGGTCCTCTTCACGTCGATCATGCCGCCCTCCCCTGCGCCCGGCCCAGGCTGCGCGCCAGCGCCGCGGCGGCCTCGTCCAGCCCGTCGCGTAGCGCCTCGGCCCGCCGGCCCAGGCGGTTGGCCATGATCAGGCCCGGGATGGCCACCAGCAGCCCCGTCTGGGTGGTGATCAGCGCCACCGAGATGCCGCCCGCCAACGCCCGGGCGTTGCCCGTGCCGAAGACCGCGATCACGCCGAAGGTCTCGATCATGCCCAGCACCGTGCCCAGCAGGCCCAGCAGGGGCGCCACGGCCGCCAGCACCGTGATGGGCGCCAGGCCGCGGTTCAGCCGCCGGCGCTGGCGCAGGGCGCACTCGCCCAGGAGCTGCCGGTCCAGGTCGGCGCGCCCGGTCCGCTCGGCCAGGAACTCCCGCACCAGGCGCACCCGCAGGCTGTCGCGCCCGGCCAGGGCCGCCGGGTCGCCCGCGGCCACGCAGGCCACCGCGCCGCGCCCGTCCAGGTCGCCGGCGGTCAGGGCCCGGAACGCCCGCAGCCTATCGAGGATCAGGGTCCACATCACCACCGACACCGCCAACAGGGGCGCCATGATCCAGCCGCCCTGGCGCAGGTACTCGGCGACCCCGGCCAGCGCCGCCATCACGCGCCCGCCCGCTGCCGCTGGATGATGTTGGTCAGGCGGACGGCCTTCTCCTCCATGTCGCCGATGATGTGCTCGGAGCGCCGGGCCAGCCACGAGTGCAGCAGCATGATGGGGATGGCCACGGCCAGGCCCAGCTCGGTCGTCACCAGCGCCTCGCTGATGCCGCCGGACATGAGCCGCGGGTCGCCGGTGCCGAACAGGGTGATGACGCGGAAGGTGTCGATCATGCCGGTCACCGTGCCCAGCAGACCCAGCAGCGGCGCCACCGCGCCCAGGACCGCCAACAGGGCGATGCCCTTGGTGATCCCCGGCAGCTCCCGGAGGATCGCCTCCTGCAGGGCGCTCTCGATGGTCTCGCGGTCCTCGCCGCGCACCTCCAGGCCCGCCCGCAGCACCGCGACCACCGGGCCGCGCCGCGCCGCGTGCCGGTCCACCAGCTGCTCGGCTGCGGTCCAGTCGCCCCGGGCGGCCAGGTCGTTGACCTCGCCCATCAGGCGGTCGGTGTTGCCATGCACCCGCTGCAGCACCACGGCCTTGACCACGACGATGCCCAGGGCCACCAGGCCGATCAGCAGGATCGGCCAGACGATGGGCCCGCCCTGGCGGATCTGCTCGGCCAGCCCCACCCGGTGGGTGGCCTGGCGCAGGGCCGCGCCGCCGCTGACGTCCACCGGCGCGTCGGCCGCCTCGCCGTCCATGTAGCGCGCGACCGCCCGGCGCACGCCGCCCGGCGGCAGCTCGGGCAACGCGTGCAGCCGCCGCCCCTCGGGGGACCACACCAGGAACCCGACCTCGCCGTCGTGGCGGTAGGCCGCAGTGAACTTGCCGATCTGCAGCACCTCGCCGGTGGTCTCGCGGCCGTCGCGCCCCACGAAGGGCGCCGGGCCCAGGGTCACCTGCCCGCCGCGCCGGATCTCGACGAAGACCTCGTCGGCCATGCCGGCGATGTCCTCCATGTCCGGGAAGTAGCCCGTGTCCAGCAGCCGGCCCACACGGTCGATGCGCCCCGGGTCGGCGGCCGACAGGGGCGAGGCCTTCAGCAGCGACTCGAGGTCGCGCGCGGCCAGGCGCACGTTGCCGCTGATCTCGCGGAAACCCAGCTCGCGGCGGCCCCAGCGGGCGGTCAGGTCCTCGCGCCTGGCCTCCAGCTCGCCCTGCTCGCGCTCCAGCGCCGTCAATTCGCCGGTCAGCGCCGCCCGGCGGGCCTCCAGCGCGGCCACCGCCGCGGTCAGCGAGTCCCGGTCCGCTGCGATGCGCTCGTCGGCCAGCTTCGCCTCGGCCAGCGCCGCCTGGCGGTCGGCCTCGGCCTTCTGCACGGCGGCGCGCATGTCCTGGGCCGCGGCGGGCGCGGCGGCCAGGGCTGCGAGGATGCACAGGATCAGGCAGGGAAGACGCCTCACGGAACGAGCCTCCCCAAAGGCAGGTCCACGACCTCGGCCGCCCGCAGGCGCGAGGCCATCTCCATGGCCAGGCCGATGCGCCGGCGCTCGCCGGCGCCCAGTTCGGTCCAGGCCGCCTCGCCCGGGTCGTAGACGCCGGCGCGCCGGCCGTCGGGGGTGCGCCACATCAGCCCCACCCGCCCCAGCCGCAGCACGTCCGCGTGCACCGTCTCGCCGCTTACCGTGATGGGCGCCTGCGCCACCTCGACGGTGTGGCCGTAGCCGGCCTCCACCTGCAGGGCTTCCAGCACCCGGCGCAGCTTCTCGGCCGCGGCGACGTCGGGGCGGGCCAGAACCTCGCGCAGGGCGCTCAGGCGCGCGGCGCGCTCGTCCGGCAGGAAGGGCAGGCTGCGCGCCACCGACCGTTCGAGCCGGTCCACCAGCACCAGCAGGGTGTCCTGCATGCCCTCTTCCAGGCGGTCGGCCTCGGCCAAGCGGCGCTCCAGCTCGAACACGCGGCCGCGGGTGGCCTCGACCCGGGCGCCCGCCGCCGCGCGGCGCTGCTCCAGCCAGGCCACGTCGGCCTGGGCGGCGCGCCAGCGGGCCACGAGGTCGGCGCGGGCCTCGGCCCAGGCGTCCTGCTGCTGTTGGGTGGTGGCGCGGGTGGCGACGGCCTCGGCGACCGTCTCCTTCAGGGGCGGGTCCTGCACAGGGTCCTGGGCCGGCACCGCCGCGGCCGCGAGGGCCAGCGCGCCGACGACGAAGGCCGCCGCGCGGGCGGCGGTCACTCGACCACCGGTTCGAAGGAGTTGAAGAAGGCCTCGTACTCGGGGTCGTCGAACAGGCCACCCTCGATCTTCCAGGCCGACAGCAGGTAGACGACGTCCTCGTGGATCAGCCCCCGCAGCCAGGCCTGGCCCGCGCCCGCGGGCTCCTGGGCCAGGATCTCCAGTCCCTCGATGCATGTGCCGCCGGGCATGTCCCGCCGGATGGGGCGCTGCTCGACGATGGCCACGCCCAGGGTCTGGAGGTGGTTCTCCATGCGCGGGACCACCTGCGCCGGGCCGGGCAGGCGGCCTTCCCCGTCGCGCAGGTTGAACAGCACGATCACCGCGGAGCCCACGCCGTGCTGCTTGTTCTGGTCGCAGTAGACGTTGAAGACCTGCACCTGGTCGAAGGGCTCGGCATCGGGGTTCTCGATCATGTCGCGGCGCACCAGCTCGCCGCAGCCCGACGGCCAGGTGACCTTGAAGTTCCCCTGATCGCTGACGTAATCGTAGGGCCGGGTGATCAGCTCGGGCGCGTTCTCGCCGTCGCCCTGGATCTGCTGGGACCAGGCGGCCGCCGGCGCCAGGATCAATACGAGGATCAAGGCCGTGCGCAGCAGGTTCATGAGGCGTCTCCGGGGTTGGCGGTGCCGGGGCTGTCCAGCAGGGACTCCACCCGGTCGACCAGTTCGCCGAACAGGGCCACCACGTCCTCCAGCGGCCGGGACGAGGTCACATCGACCCCGCCCAGGGCGATGGTCTGGACCGGATAGCGGCTCGATCCGGAACGCAGGATGTCCAGGTATTGTTCCCGTTCGGCCTCGCCCCCGGCCAGCACCCGGCGCGAGAGGGCCACCGCGGCGGCGTAGGCCGTGGCGTACTGGTAGACGTAGAAGTTGTAGAAGAAGTGGGGGATACGCGACCAGGTGAGGGGGCTGCGCTCCGGGTCGAACGTCACGTCGGGGCCCCAGTACCGGGCCAGCAGCTCGTCGTACAGGGCGCCCAGGGACTCGGCCGTCAGGGTCTCGCCCGCCTCGCCCTGCAGGTGGATGCGGTGCTCGAACTCGGCGAACATGGTCTGCCGGAACACCGTGTTGTTGATCTGGGAGAGGTGGTAGTCCAGCAAATAGAGCAGCCGCTGGCGGTCCGTGCCCTGCTGCAGCAGGTGGTCCATCAGCAGCAGTTCGTTGAAGGTCGACGCCACCTCGGCCGTGAAGATGGGGTAGTCGCCGTACACGTAGGGCTGGTGCTTCGCCGCCAGGTACGTGTGCATGGAGTGCCCCAGCTCGGGGGCGAGGGTGAAGCTGTCGCCCAACTGGTCGGACCAGTTCAGCAGGATGAACGGCGGCGTGTCGTAGACGCCGTTGCTGTAGCCGCCGCCGCGCTTGCCCGCGTTCTCGTGCACGTCGATCCAGCCGCCCTCGATGCCGCCCTTGACCGTGGCCACGTAGTCCTGGCCCAGGGGCCGGAAGGCCTCGAGCATGACCCGGCAGGCCTCGTCGTAGTCGAACTCGAACTCGCCCCCCGGGAACAGTGGCACCGCCAGGTCGTGCTCGCGCAGCGGGTCCAGGCCCAGCACGCGCTTCTTCAGGGCGGTGTAGCGGTGGATGGTGGCCGTGTGGGCGGACACCGTCTCGACCAGGGCGTGGAACACCGCCGGCGGCACCGCGTCCGGGTGCAGGGCCGCCTCCAGGGTGCCGGCATGCCGGCGGGCCTGGGCGAAGAACAGGTGGTTCTTCACGTTGGCGTCCATGTTGGCCGCCAGGGTGTTCTTCATGCCCCCGTAGGCGTCCATGAAGGCCCGGTAGGCGTCCTGGCGCACCCGCCGGTCCCGGGACTTCATCAGCTTCTGGTAGCGGGCCTTCGTCAGGGCCACCGGCTGGCCGTCCGCGCCGGTGATGGACGGAAACTCCAGGTCGGCGTTGTCGAAGGCGCCGAAGACCTGGCCCGCGCCCCGGGCCATCAGCCCCGCCGCCGCCAGCAGGGCCTCCTGCGCGGCGGGCAGGGTGTGCGCCCGCGCCCGCTGGATGTCCGCGAAGAAGTGGGCGTAGAGGGCGAGCCCCGGCTCCTGGGCCTGCAGCTCGGCCAGGCGGTCGGCGGGGACGGCCAGCACCTCCGCCTCGAACCAGGACACGGCCTCGCTGAAGCGCACGGCCAGGCTGGAGACCTTGCCCCGGCGGGCGGTGCAGTCGCCGATGCGGGTGTCCTCGTCGCTCTTCATGCCGGCGTAGACCAGGGCCTGTTCCAGCTGGCGGCGGGTGGTGTGGACGGCCTCGACCGCGGCCAGGAGCGCCGCGCCGGACGCGGCCAGGGTGCCCTGCAGGGCGGCCAGACCGGGCAGGGCCGCCTCCACCTCGGCGTAGCAGGCATCCCAGGCCGCCCAGTCGGGGAAGATCCTGTCCAGGCGCCACTTGAAGCGGTCGGGGACCTGGCTGCGCTCGACGGGGGCGCCGCCGGCGGCAGCGTCCGGGGACGCGGGGGCCGCGGCGGGCAGCCCGCGGGGCCGGCCGATGGGGATGCGAAACGTCATGGCGGGTTCGGGGGTCCTTTCCGGCGGGCGCTGGGATGCGCGGCGCCAACGGCCAGGATAGGACAAGGGCAGGCGGAATGCCAATGGTAGGACGGGTCGGGAAGGCGGGCGACCGGCTTACACCGCCGGCGAGACGATCCCCCCCAGGCACGCCGACACGTCGCTGCGCACCGCGGCCAGGTTCAGGGGCTTGGCCAGAAACCCGCACACCCCGGCGTGCAGCAGGTCGGAGACCTCGCGCCCGCTGACGATGCCGGAGGTCACCAGGATGGGCATTCCCGCCAGTTCCGGGTTGGCCAGCACGGCGGTCACCAGCTGGCGGCCGTCCATGACGGGCATCTTCACGTCGGTGATCAGCAGGTCGAAGGGCCGGTTGCAGCGCAGGGCGTCCAGGGCGTGCAGGCCATCGCTGCAGAACTGCAGCTCAGCCCCCAGGGACGCGAGGGCCCCTTCCAGCAGCCGGCGGATGCTCGCGTCGTCGTCGACAATCAGGATGTGCTTCACGGCGGCTCCCCTCGGCTGTGGCGGCGCCGGCGGTCAGGCCTGCAGCGCCGGTTCGAGACCCAGTTGCTTCAGCGTCTCGATGAAGTGGCGCTTGTCCACGGGCTTGGTGACGTAGCCGTCGGCCTGGGCGGCGAAGGCCTTGGCCACGGTTTCCTGGTCCTCCAGGGCGGTGGTCATGATGACCTTCGTGCCGGCGGCAACCCCGCGGGCGACCTCCAGCTTGCGCAGCTCCTGCAGGGTCTCCTGGCCCGACAGCCCGGGCATCATGATGTCCAGGCAGACCAGGTCGTAGGGGTCGCCGGCGTCCAGGGCCTGGCGCAGGGCGGCCAGGGCCTCGTTGCCGTTGACCGCCACGTCGCACTCGCCGAAGGACTCGAGGTAGCGGCAGAGCAGGCGGCGGCTGATGAAATCGTCTTCGACGACCAGGATGCGCATCGTGGTGGCTCTTTCGGT
>JBHEPC010000336.1:0-3752 GCA_046260475.1 Candidatus Krumholzibacteriia bacterium
GGTAGCGGACCGCGCAGGCGCGGCAGGTCAGCCAGGCGTGCTTCTCGTCCGGAACGACGGGCCCGCGGCACTTCGGGCAGGCGAGGATCTCCAACAGCTTCGGATCGAGCATCGGCGGCCTCCTGGGACGGTCCGGCGCAACGGCGGGCATCCCGCTCATGGTAGTCCAATCGGGAAGGGATGGAAACAGAACTCTCCGTTTCCGCCCGGGAACCGGTCGCAAGGACGCCCGGCCGTTGGCGAGAGCCACGGAGTCTGGAAGAGGTTGGCAAGAGGATAGTACAACGGATCGGTCCGGGCGTCAAGACCCCGGCGCGGTGCGGCGCGCCTAGCCCCCGTTGGTCTCCTCGAAGACGCCCATGTCCAGGAACTTCTGCAGCCGGGCGTCCAGCAGCTCCTTGGGGCCAAGCTCCTCCAACTCGGCCAGGGCCTCGAGGATCTGGCCCTTGACGGCCAAGGCGATGGTCTGGTGGTCGCGGTGGGCGCCGCCGATGGGCTCGCCGACGATGCCGTCGATGACCCCCAGGCGGCGGGCGTCGGCGGCGGTCAGCTTCATGGCCTTGGCCGCCTCCTTGCTCTTGGCCGGGTCGCGCCAGAGGATGGCCGCGCAGCCCTCGGGGCTGATCACCGAGTAGATGGAGTTCTCCAGCATGTAAACGCGGTCGCCCACGCCCAGGGCCAGGGCGCCGCCCGAACCGCCCTCGCCGGTGACGACGCAGACGATGGGCACGGGCAGGTCCGCCATCTCGCGCAGGTTGCGGGCGATGGCCTCGGCCTGGCCGCGCTCCTCGGCCCCCACGCCCGGGTAGGCGCCCGGGGTGTCGATCAGGGTGATGACCGGGCGGTCGAAGCGGGCGGCCATTTCCATCAGCCTGAGCGCCTTGCGGTAGCCCTCGGGGTGGGCCATGCCGAAGTTGCGGCGGATGTTGCTCTTGGTGTCGCGGCCCTTCTGGTGGCCGATGACCATCACCTTGCGCTCGCCCAGGCTGGCCAGGCCGCCGACGATGGCCTCGTCGTCGCGGAACATGCGGTCGCCGTGCAGTTCGACGAAGTCGGTGAAGATGTGGTCGATGTAGTCGTTGGCCGTCGGCCGGCGAGGATGGCGGGCCAGCTGCACCCGCTGCCAGGGCTCCAGTTTGGCGAAGATCTCGGTGCCCAGCTTGCGGGCCTTGGACCGCAGCTTCTCGACCTCGTCCGAGACGTCCATGCCGCGGATCTGGGCCGAGTCCTGGAGGGTCTGGATGCGCTCCTCCAGCTCCACCAGGGGCATTTCGAAGTCCAGCCAGAGGCCCTTCTTCTTCCAATCCATCCGGTCGCCTTCCGGGCGCGGGTCCGGCAGCGCCCAGGGGGCCGCGGCCGCGCGGACAGGGACGCCCCACCGGTCGTGGTCCCGGGGCATCTCACGGTGGCCGAGCATAAACGACCGGCCGCTTTCTCGTCACCGAAAAAACGGCCGGCGCGTCCGGGGCAATGTGGCCCCCCCGGTCGGCCGGTGTCAAGGGCGGCCCGTGCCAAGGGCGGCCCGTGCCAAGAGTGGTCCGTGCCAAGGGCGGCCGGACGGGCCCCCTACCCCCGCCCGAAGCGCAGCTTGCGTTCCACCGGCCCCGGCAGCTCCGACCGCAGGCGCAGCCCCTGGGCCCCGGGCACGCGGCGCAGGGCGCGCAGGCTGTCCAGGGTCAAGGCCAGCGTACGGCCGCCGGAGCGGATCAGCCAGGCCCGGCCGTCCCGCTCGACCTCCACCACCAGGGGCACCGGCTGGGCCAGCACCGGGGGCGCCACGAGGTCGGGGTCCGGGCCCGGGGCCGGGCCATCGGCCAGGGCGTCCGGCGGACTGTCGGCCTCGTCGGTCCCGCCGCCATCCAGGTCGTCCGTCGGCAGCAAGCCGCCCAGCGGGCGCAGGGCGCAGGGGCGGCCGTAGGCGGCGAAGATCTCCCCCAGGGCGGCCACGCCCGCCTGTCCCGCCTGCTCGAGGTCCAGGCGCAGGTACACGTCCTTGACCCAGGTGCCCAGCACCTCGTCGATGCGGACGATGCGGTCGGCCACCACCTCGCGGCTGCCGTCGCTGCGCACCTGGACGCGGCCGCCGACGACCAGCACCGAGTCGCTCTCGACCAGCGGCCGCGCCGTCTCGTAGAGGCTGGAGTACACGGTCAGGGGCACCACGCCGGCCCGGTCCTCGAAGTGGGCCCGGGCGTAGACCCGCTTGTGGCGGTCGCGGTGCTTGGTGTGGCTGGTGACGACGCCGACCAGGTCGATCCAGGCGCCCTCGCCCCGCTGGTGGGCGGCGGCGGTGGTGCCCACGGGCAGGCTCGCCATCAGCTCCCGGTACTCGTGGAAGGGATGGCCCGAGAGGAAGAAGCCCACGGCCCGGCGCTCGTTGCTCAGCTCGACCAGCGGGTCGAAGGGCTCGCACTCGGCGAGGGTCGGCCGCATGGTGGGCGCGGCGGCGGGCCCGCCGAACAGGGAGGCCTGGCCGCCGGCGCGGTCGCGGGCCTGCCGCTGGCCGAAGGACAGGGCGCGGTCCAGGTTGGCCAGCTGCCGGCGGCGGTGGCCGGGCAGGCGGTCCATGGCGCCGGCGTGGATCAGGCCCTCCAGGACCTTGCGGTTGACCTTCTGCAGGTCCACGTGCTCGCACAGGTCGAACAGGTCGACGAAGTCCCGGCCCAGCGCCTGCCAGGCCTCGCGGATCACCTCGATCGCCGCCGAGCCCACGCCCTTGACCGCCCCCATGCCGAAGACGATCTCGCCCTCGACCACGCCGAACTCGCTGAAGGGCCGGTTGATGTCCGGCGGCCGGATGACGATGCCCAGGGCCTTGACCTCGTCGATGAGCTGGGTGATGCGCTCGGCCTTCTTCATCTCGGTCGTCATGGTGGCGGCCATGAACTCGGCCGGGTGGTGGGCCTTCAGCCAGGCGGTCTGGATCGAGAGCAGCGCGTAGGCGGCCGAGTGGCTCTTGTTGAAGCCGTACTGGGCGAAGAACTCCATCTCCTCGTAGATCTCGCGGGCGATGCGCTCGTCGAAGCCCCCGGCCCGCGCGCCGGCCAGGAACCCGACCTTCATCTCCGCCATGATGTCCATCTTCTTCTTGCCCATGGCCTTGCGCAGCGTGTCGGCCTGGCCCATGGTGAAGCCGCCCATGGCCGAGGCGATCTGCATGACCTGCTCCTGGTAGAGGATCACCCCGTAGGTGTCCTGCAGGATGGGCTCGAGCACCGCGTGCTTGAACTGCACCTTCATGCGCCCGTGCTTGCGCTCGACGTAGACCTTGTCCATGTCCGCGCCCAGGGGGCCGGGGCGGTACAGGGCGCAGATGGCGGTGATGTCGTCCCAGCAGGTGGGCGCCAGCTTGCGCACCAGCTCCTGCATGCCGCTGCTCTCGAGCTGGAAGATGCCCACGGTGCGGCCCTGCTGCAGCAGCGCGTAGGTCCCGGGGTCGTCGGTGGGGATGTCCTCGGCGAGCAGGCGCCGGCCCGTGGTCTCGGCGATGAGGTCCAGCGCCTTGTCGATCACCGTCAGGGTGCGCAGGCCCAGGAAGTCCATCTTCAAAAGGCCCAGCGCCTCGCTCATCTTCATGTCGAACTGGACGGTGATGTCGCCCTTGGTCGACTTGTACAGGGGCGCGTGCTCGATCAGGGGGCTGGGCGTGATCAGCACGCCGGCCGCGTGGATGCCCGTGTTGCGGTTCAGGCCCTCCAGCACCAGGGCGTTCTGCAGCAGCTTGGCGTGCAGCTCCGACTCCTGCGCCACCT
>JBHEPC010000396.1:0-3016 GCA_046260475.1 Candidatus Krumholzibacteriia bacterium
CGGCATGGTGACGAAACGGAAGCGACAGGAGTTGTACGGAGTCGTCTCGGCGACGACGATCATCGGCGAGTCGGTGGTCGACCGGGAAGGCGAGAAGCTCGGCAAGGTCTCCGAGCTGATGGTCGATGCCGGGTTGGGCCACCTGGCCTACGCCATTCTCGACTTCGAAGGCAAGTACTTCGCCGTCCCGTGGCAGGCTTTCGAGTTCTCCAACACGGAGCACAAGCTCATCCTCAACGTGGACCGGCAGCGTTTCAAGGACGCGCCCGGGTTCGACAAGGACGGGGATTGGCCCGATTTCGCGAACCAGGCCTGGGCCGACGAGGTGCAAAGGTTCTACGTCGCCGATCCGCTACGGGGCGCGTAGTCCGGCGGAGCGGGAACCCCGGCCTCGGCATAGAGGCGGGCATAGGCGTCGGCCATGGACGCGGGCGAATAGCGTGCCACCGTGTCCGTGGCCGACGCCGCCAGTTCCTGCCGCTTGCGGGGGTGCGCGTGCAGGTCGAGGATCGCCTTCTGCAGGGCGGCGGCGTCCCCCGGCGGGACCAGGACGCCGTCCTTGCCGTCGGTGACCAGGTCGGGAATGCCCCCGACCGCCGAGGCGACGATGGGGACCTGCAGACGCATCGCGTCCAGCAGGATCGAGCCCAGGCCCTCGTGGCGGGAGGGGAAGACGAAGAGGTCGAAGCAGCTGATGTAGTCGGCGATGTTGTCGACGAACCCCGCGAAGGTCAGGTTGCCGAGTCCGGCCGCCCGGGTTTTGAGCAGTTCCTCGTCCTCGCCGCGGCCGAGCAGGAGGAAATGGATCTCCGGCCGCGTCCGCTCCAGGGCCCGCGCCGCCTCGATCAGCACGGCCTGGCCCTTGTGCCCGTCGACCAGGGCGCCGACGTGGCCGACCAGGAAACGGTCCGCGAACCGCGCGCGGATCCGCGCGGCCGCCGCGCCGTCGACGGCGTCGCCGCTGAAAGCGCTGGGAATGATCACGGTCCGCGCGCCCGGCGACACCCGCAGCATCTCCCGCTCGATCACCCGCGAGAGGGCCACCGCCCGCGCCGCGCCGGCGTACATGATCCGGTTCACCGGGTTGGTCTTGATGCGGTTGTCGACCCGCCGGGTGACGATGAGCGGCAGGCGGTGGACCAGGTGGCAGTAGTAGGCGAACTGCAGGGCCCGGGTCTCGTGGGCGTGCAGCAGCGCGGCTTCCCGCGCCACGCCCCCGCGCAGCACGTAGGGCTGCTCGAGCCGGACGACCGCCAGGCCCGCGACGTGACCGCACCGCTCGGCCAGCTCCGCGTCCCGGCGGGTGATCAGCTTCTGGACGTACCCCCGCGCCGCGAGCTGCTCGATCAGCAGCAGGGTCTGGCGCTCGCCTCCGCGGAAGCCCTTCGCGAAGTTGAGGTGGACTATTTCCTGCCGCAATTGAGGTACCTTTTCATGTAGCGGAAGAACCGGCCGTTGAAGTCGGAGACGGCGATGACCACGCCGCGCCACCCCTCCAGGAAGCCCAGCTGCAGCACGTACGACCTGAAGAACGCGAAGTGCGCGGCCGCCAGCACCACCAGGAACGAGCGGGTCGTCCGGTCCGCGGCGGCCAGGTCCGAGTACCGGATGACCTTGTGCAGGAGCTGGTCGATGTCGCGGACGGCATCGTGGCGGAAGCTGTGCGCCAGGAGGATCGCCGCGGCGTCGGACCGGGGCTCGACCCGCTCGTGGACCAGGGCGTCGTTGAACCGGTGGCGGGTCCGGTTGTACAGGCGCACCAGACGGTCCCGGCCCCAGCCACCGCGGCGGACGTGCTTGCCCAGGAAGTAGTTGTCGCGCTTCAGGATGTAGACGGCCCCGGGGTCGTCCAGCGCCAGTTGGTCGATCTCCGCCGCGAGCTCGGGCGGGATCGTCTCGTCGCTGTCGAGGGAAAGCACCCAATCGTGCCGCGCCCGGTCGGCCGCGAGGTTCTTGGTGGGCCCGAAACCGGCGAAGGGCCCGTCGGCGACGGTGACGTTCGGGTAGCCCGCGGCAATGGCGCGGGTCCCGTCCGTCGAGTCGTTGAGGTAGAGCAGCACCTCGGGAAACCGTCGCAGGCTGTGCAGCGTCGCGTCGATCGTCGGCTCGGCATTGCTGGCGATGATGACGACCGAGACGGGTCCCACGGGATCTCCTTGGCCCGCACCTTCATGAACGGTCCGGGCCGGGCGCGGAGGTGGCCGGATGCTAGCACCTCCGCTCCGCGGGCGTCAACGGGACGATCGGGCAGACCGCCCAGAAGCGCTCATCGGGGGCTCAAGTCCGCACCGGTATTGCCGAAAACCCATAATGCGAAAGCAGCGCAATGGATGATCCCCATCCCCCGGTGGTCTCCCATGCTGGTACGCCGGCTGAGACTCAACATTCCCATGGGTGCAATATCGGCGGCTCTCGTCCTGCTGAGCGCCTCCGCTGTGCCGGCGTACGGCCAGCAGTCCGTGGCCACGGGAACGTACACCGGCGACGGCCATAGCCCGCGCAGCATCACCGGGGTCGGTTTCCAGCCCGACCTGGTCATCGTCAAGAGCGCGCACGGCGAGGTGGCATACTGCAAGACCACGACCATGGCCGGGCCCCTTTCCAAGTCGCTCGGCCCCGGGGATAGCACCAAGCCCGACCGCATCACCTCCCTGCAAACTGACGGCTTCACCGTCGCCCACACCAAAGAGGTCAACGAACCAGGCGTGGTCTACACCTGGGTCGCCATGAAGGCCAGCAGCGGCCTCATGAACCTGGGCAGCTACGTGGGCAACGACGCCTCCTTCCGCTTCATCGACGGGGCCGCATTCACGCCCGAGGCCGTCCTGGTGATGACCGAGGACAGCAAGGTCGCGGTGCTGCGGACGGCCACCATGCCCCTGAGCGTGAGCCTGGCGTTGGCCGGCGGCGCGACCTGGGCCGACCGGATCCTCAACACCGCATTCGGCGGCTTCTATGTCGGCTCGGCGGACGAGGTCAACAAGGGCGGCAAGACCTACCATTTCGTGGCCTGGAA
>JBHEPC010000398.1:0-6376 GCA_046260475.1 Candidatus Krumholzibacteriia bacterium
CGACAACTCGTCCACGTCCATCGCCACGGTGGCCTCGTATCCCGCCGCGGCCCTGGCCTTCTGGCACACCTACGCCATCGAAACGAACTATGACTTCGGCCGCGTCCAGGTCTCGGCCGACGGCGGGCCGTGGACCACCCTCGGCTCGTTCACCGGCACGCAGACGGCCTGGGTCCGCCAGGAGTACGACCTGGCCGCCTACGCGGGCCAGGACCTGCGCTTCCGCTTCCTGCTGGAGACCGACTACTCGGTCACCGCCGACGGCTGGACCATCGACGACGTGGAGATCTACGGCGCCGCACCGGCCGACGGCGCGCCGCCCACCCCCGCGGCCCTGGCCCCTGGCGCCGGCGCGACCACTGGGTCGGTGCCCGTGCTGACGGTGGCCAACGTCGCCGATCCGCAGGGCGATCCGGTCGTCTACGGCTTCCGCATCTATGCCGACGCCCTGTGCACCCAGCTCATCGCCACCGCGGACGACGTGCCCGCCGGCGATGGCACCACCACCTGGAACCCCGACCCCCTATCGGCCGGCAGCTACTGGTGGCGCGCCTGGGCCGGCGACGGCAGCGAGCGCAGCCCCCTGAGCGAGCCCACCCCGTTCAGCGTGGACGACCTGTCGGCGGTGGGGCTGCCCCTGGCCGGCGGGCCGCGGCTGGAGGTGCGGCGGCCGGTCAGCGGCCGGGGCGCCGAACTGCGCCTGCTCCTGCCGGCGGCGGCGCAGGTGACGGTGGACGTGCACGACCTGCGGGGAGCCCTGGTGCGGCGCCTGCACGCCGGCCGCCTGGACGGGGGCGAGCGCACCCTGGTGTGGGACGGCCGCGACCGCGGCGGCCGGGCCGCCGCCAGCGGCGTCTACCTGGTGCGGCTGAAGGCCGGCCAAGAGGTGGCCACCGGGCGCGTGGTGCTGGTGAGGTAGCGGGCCGCGGCCGGGTTGCCGGCAGCGCCCGCGGCTAGAGGTAGCCCAGGTCCCGCATCTCCTGCTCGATGCGCCGGCGCTCGGCCTCGTCGGGCCCCGTGCCGGCGGCCACCGCGGGGCGCACCGTGGCCAGGTGCTCGCGCAGCAGACCGCGCAGGGGCGCGGCCAGGGCCCGGTCCCGGGCCAGGTTGCGCGTCTCTGCGGGATCAGCCTCCAGGTCGTAGACCTCCAGGCCCAACTCCCGCCGCAGGGCCAGTTTGGCCAGGGTGCGCAGGCGCGCCCGCCCCGCCAGGCCCGGGTTGGGCCGCGCCACCACGGCCTTCAGGTTCCCCCGCCGTACCGCCGCCTTGGCCTTGCCCTGGCAGAACACGGGCGGGCCCTCGCCGTCGGGACAGCCGGCGAACAGGTCGCTGAACCCGGCCGTGGGCCAGGGCACGCCGGCCAGCCGCAGCAGGGTCGGCCACACGTCCACGTGGCTGACGGGCCGGGCGAAGCGGCGGCCGGCCGTCCCGGGCCGGCCCGGGTCGCGGATGATGCCCACGGTGCGCACGATCTCCTCGTACAGGTGGATCCCGCCGTGGGCGAAGGATCCGTGCTCGCAGAAGGCCTCGCCGTGGTCGGACAGCACGCAGACGACGGTGTCCTCGTCCAGGCCGCGGTCCGCCAGCCCGTCCAGGAAGCGGCCGATGGCCTCGTCGTTGTAGCGCACGCTGGCGTCGTACTTGTCCCGCAGCCAGGCCAGGTCCGCGGAGGTCAGGCGGCGGCGGCCCCAGTCCACGGCCTCGATGAGCCGGAAGATGCCGGTGCCCGGCTTCTGCTCCAGGCGCTCCCGCTCCTGCGGGAAGAGGGTGGACACCAGGTCGGGCGCCACCCCCGCGGCCTCGGGCGTGTCGAAGAGGGCGGCGTATTCGTCCGGCAGCCGGTACGGCATGTGGGGGCCGTCGTAGTGCAGGAACAGGGCGAAGGGCCGCGCCGGATCCCGCCGGTCCAGCCACTCCAGCGCCCCGGCGCTCACCGCCAGGGGCAGATCCTTGGCGTAGTCGAAGCTGCGGCCGTCGGTGACCGCCTCCAGCTCGCCCCAGGCGTGGCGCAGCAGGTTGCGGAAGAAGCGGAAGGTGACCACGCCGCCGGTCTGCATCTCCGCCGCCCGCACCGCGTCGAAGACGGCCGAGCCGCCGGCCTGGGCGGTGAAGTCGAAGATGCCGTGCTCGTGGGGGTGCAGCCCCGTGAACAGCGACGTAAACGCGGGCGCCGTGTAGTTGGAGGCCGACCACATGGCGTCGAACATCGCCCCTCGCGCCGCCAACCCGTCCAGCCGGGGCGAGGTGGGGCGCGCGTAGCCGCCGCAGCCCAGGCGGTCCGGGCGCAGGGTGTCCACGACGATCAGGACGATGTTCCTCACGGCGCGCTCCCGCCTGCGCGGGGCCGCACCGCCAGCACGTTGGGCACCGGCGAACTGCCGGTCGACGCGCGGCTGGCGCCGGCCTCCAGCGAGCGCACCCACAGGCCCGCCGCGGCGCTGCCCTCCAGGTGCTGGGCCGCCACCACACCCAGGGGCAGGGCCAGCAGCAGCTCGTTGAAGGTGTGCATGTCCAGCGGGCGCGTGCAGAGGATCAGCAGGGCCCGGCCGCGGTCGTCCTCGGCCAGGGCCGCCTCGCGCCAGCGCTGGCGCCCCGGGGACCAGCGGTTGCGCCCCGGATGCTTGATCAGGCGCAGGTTCTGCACGACGGTGCGGTAGCGCCGGCGCAGCACCTCCAGCGGCGTCTCGTCCAGATCCACCAGGGCGAAGGGGGCGTCCAGGGTGTCGACGGGGTCGCAGACGAAGGCCGACAGGTAGTTGTTCACGCCCTTGCTGAGCACCACGCCTTCCACCTGGCAGAAGCCCACGTGGGTCGCGTCGTCCGCCTGGTACATGCCGGCGTTGACCGCGGCCGCCAGGCTGAACTCCCGGCCCCAGGCGGCCAGGGTGCGCTTGCGGCCGTCGGCGTGGCGCACGGACGCCAGGCACGGCAGCACCAGCAGGGTCGCGAGTTCGGCGATCTTCACTACGGATGCCACCCCCATCCCGGATACCACCGGTTGGCGATCATGTAGAAGAGGATCGAATCGATCATCAGGTGCAGGACCACGATATAGAACAACGAACCGGTCCGCTTGTAGGTCAGCCCCTGGACCAGGGCGAACAGGTAGATGACGACGACTCCCCAGCCGACGAAGGCCATCTCGTGCAGGAAACCGGTGAAGAACACGGCCTGGGCCAGGTTCGCCTCGAGCAGGGAGAAGTGCCGGTGCATCAGCACGAACACGACGTTGATGAACGCCAACTCGTCCCAGATGCCCACGAAGTTGCAGCCCCAGAACAGGCGCCACAGGGCCTCGGTGCTGCCCTGCCCGTGCGGGGGCAGCGGCCAGCTGAGATGCAGCGTCGGGGTCAGCACATGGAAGTAGAGCCACAGGAAACCATAGGCGATCACGAAGCCGGTGGGCAGCCACAGCCACATCTTCAGGGACCAGCGGCCGCGGAACCAGCTGTAGTCCAGGGGCTGGCCGATCCACCAGCGCGCCGCCAGGGTCGGCACGACCAGGATGCCCACGCCCAGCTTGACGGCCAGCTCGAGCACGTGGGCGTTGCTCGTGTCCCCGTCGATGCGCGTGAAGAAGAGCACGACCACGAGCCAGGCCAGGATCACGACGCTCTTGCTCCAGGTGGCCGGGCCGCTGCGCACCGCCAGCAGGAGCCCGCCCGCCAACAGCGGCCAGCCGAAGGCGTGCCAGGGGATCCCCGCCAGCGGCGGCGGGTAGGATTTCAGGCCGACCACCAACAGCATGGCCGCCGTCACCAGCCACAGACTGGCCCGGCGTGGCGGGCTGGGGGCGAGGGCGGCGTCATTCATCATCGTGCTCGCCCTCGAGAGACGGTCCGAGCACGTGGGCGTCGAACCAGGTCAGCACCTGGTCGTGGTAGAACACCAGGTTGCGGGGTCCGCGGATGCCGTGGGCCTCGTCGGCGAAGCGGATCAGACGGGCCGGCACGCCGCGGCTGCGCAGGGCGGCGAACCACATCTCGCCCCCCTGGACCGGGCAGCGCCAGTCCTGCAGGCCGTGGCTGACCAGGGTGGGCGTCGTGACCCTGTCGACCTGCTCCCAGGGCGAGTTGCGGCGGTAGACCGCGCGGGCCTTCGCATCGAACGGGCGGCCCAGGAACTCCCACTCGGGGAACCATTTCTCGTCGGTGGTGCCCCAGAAGGTGGCCGGCTCGGGGTACATGCGGTCCAGGGCCGCGGCGCGGAAGCGGTCCGTCCGCGTGGTCAGCGCCGCGCCCAGGTGGGCGCCGTAGCTGCCGCCCATCACCGCCACCTGCCGGGAATCGGCCCAGCCCCGGGCCACGGCCAGGTCCAGGCAGGCCAGCACCTCGCGGGCGGGGCGATCGACCCAGTCGCCGCGGATGGCCGCCTGGAACGGGAAGCCGTAACCGGTGCTGCCCACCGGATTGGGGGCGATCACGCCGTAGCCGTGCCGGGGCAGGATGTGGAACTCGGGCAGGAAGGTGCCGCCGTACATCCACTCCGGGCCCCCGTGCAGGCTCAGCACCACGGGCACGCGCTGGTCGGGCGCCGCGTCCGGTGGCCGGAAGAACCAGCCCTCGACGGTGGCGCCGTCCACTTCGACCGTGAAGGGCTCCGGCTCGATGAGCCCGATCCGGCGCCGCCACACGTCGTTGGGGTCGATGATCAGCCGCGCTTCCTGCGGGCCGGCGGCCTGGTCCCGCAGGTCCGCCAGGAAGATGCCGCCCGGCAGGGTCAGCCCCGCGCCGTCCAGCACCGCGCGGCCGCGCGCCAGGTGCACGCCCGTGAAGATGCCCTCGCCCCGGACGGCGACCTGCGGCCGGCCCGGGCCGACGCGCACCAGGTCCATGGCGCCGCGGCGGGCGCCCAGGATCCAGAACGCCCCCTCGGCGGCGCTCCAGCGCCAGAAGATCTCGTCGTGGCGGTGCTCGGCCAGGAGCTTGGCGTCGCCGTCATCGGGATCCAGCACGGCGATGGCCCGGGGCTGGCTCTCCCCCAGGGGATCCTCGCCCCGGACGTAGGCGATGGTGCCGTCGGGCAGCCACGCGGGGTCCGTGTCCGGGCCCGGGTTGGTGGTCACGCGCCGCGGCTCGCCGCCGGTGCGCTCGACGACCCACAGGTCCTCGTTCAGGGTGCGGCCCAGGTCGGCGCGGGCCTTGGCCGCGAACACCAGCCGCGCGCCGTCGGGGCTCCAGGCGCAGGCGCGCACGTCCAGCGGCGCGTCGACCACGCGGCGTCGCTCGCCGCCGGCCAGGTCCAGGACGAAGAGCTGGGCCAGCTCGGCGCCCCGCTCGCCCCGCCCCAGATGGCGGTAGCCCAGCTCGTCGTCCACCCAGCGGACGCCCGGCTTGCCCCGGTACCCGTCCACGGCGGCCGGGGCGATCCAGGCCAGGGCGTCGCCTGCGGGCGACCAGCGCAGGGTGCCGAACGCGCCCGGCCCGGCCAGGCGGCGGCGTTCGGCGCCGTCCGGATCCATCAGCCAGAGCTCGCTCCCCTGGTCGGTGTCCCGCAGGTAGGCCACCGCGCCGCCGTCGGGGCGGAACACCGGGCCGCGGGCCTGATCCTCCGGAGTGAAAACCAGCAGGTCCTCGTTCGTGTCCAGGTCGCGCCGCCAGAGGGTGGTGCGCCAGCGGCCGGCTTCGTCGTCCCAGGCCGAGACGGTATACAGCAGCAGACGCCCGTCCGGGGACAGGTCGGCGGTGGCGGCGCGCCGCATCTGCAGGATGTCGCCCGGCGCCATGGCCCCGGCCCCGGCCGCGGCCAACAGCAGCGCGGCGGCGGCCGCGGCCGCGGCCACGGCCACAGCCGCCGGCGGCCGCCGTCCGCGGGAACGGCCAGCGGTGTGGGCGGGTTCAAACATGGATGGGCCCCTCGCAGGCTACGGTCCGGAACGCCGACGGACGGCGGCCCGTCCGCCCGGTCCGCCGGCCCAGCCAAGGTAACACGCGCCGGGGCGGCCGCTCCACTGCGGATCGGCGCGCGGCAAAGCAGCAGGGGCGCCGCCAGCGGCGGCGTGGTACGATGGCCCGACCCGGGCCAACCCGTGCCGCCCTGCGAGGTTCGATGATCATGCGCCCACTGCCCAGCCCCCATGCCCTGCGCCTGCTGGCCCTGAGCGGTCTGGTCGGCGGGGCCGTCCTGTGCGCCGGCTGCGGCGGCGGGCCCGGTGGCCCCCGGAGCGATCCCGCAGGCGGCAAGGGCGCCCCCATGGGCATCCTCTGGCCCGACGGCCAGGGCGGCCTGACCGCCCACCGCCAGGGCTGCGGCGTGCTGCCGGGCGAGGCGGTCCGGGGCGGCGTCCTGACAGTGGCGGTCGTCGACAGCGTGCGCCCCGAGCGGGCTCCCATCCCCCACAACCGGGCCGAGCGCCTGGTCTTCGCCCAGCTCTACG
>JBHEPC010000431.1:0-4249 GCA_046260475.1 Candidatus Krumholzibacteriia bacterium
GCCCGCGCAGGCCCAGCACCTCGCCCAGCAGCAGCCCGCCGCCGACGGCGGCGAACACCGACTCGAGGCTGAGGATCACCGCCGCCGGCGCCGGCCGGGCGTGGCGCTGGGCGACCACCTGCAGGGTGTAGGCCACGCCCACCGACAGCCCCCCGGCGTAGAGGATGGGCACCGCGGCCGCGGCCAGGGCCGCCGGTGCGATCGTCTCGAATGCCACGGCGCCCCCCAGGCTCAGGACCGAGCAGGTCACGAACTGCACCAGCGCCAGCTCCAGCGGGTCCAGGCGCGCGGCGGTGTGCCCCACCCATTGCACGTGGGCGGCCCAGAACAGGGCGCTCAGCAGCACCAGCCCGTCGCCGGGGGCAATGCCCGCGATCCCCCGCGCGCTCAGCAGGTACAGCCCCACGGCCGCCAGGGCTACGCCCACCCAGGCGGCCGCCGTGGTGCGCTGCCCCCAGAGCAGGCCCAGCAGGGGCGTGAAGACCACGTACAGGCCGGTGATGAAGCCCGCCTTGCCGGCGGTGGTGTAGACCAGGCCCCACTGCTGCAGGGTCGCGCCGCCGAAGATCAACAGCCCGGCGACGAGGCCCGCGCGGCCCGGCCAGGGCGAGCGGCCGCGGCTGCGCCGGCGGTGCAGGACCAGCGGCAGCAGCACCGCCGCGCCCAAGGCGAAGCGGACGCCGTTGAATCCCAGCGGACCGAGGTGGCGCATGCCCACCCGCTGGGCCACGAAGGCGAAGCCCCAGATGGCGGCGGCCAGCACCAGCATCAGGTTGGCGTTGCGGCGGGCGTGGTCCATCGGACCATGATATGCGGGCTTGCCGCCGGCTCCAAGGGCGCGGATCATCGCCCCATGGCACGCCTTCTGACGACCTTCCCGGCCGCCCTGCTGCTGGCCGCGGCCCTGCCCGCGAAAGGACCCGCCATGCCCGCCACGGCGCCGCTGCCGTTGATCCCCGCGCCCCTCGGCTGGGAGGCCGACGGGGGCACCCTCGCCGCCGCCGACCTCGTGCGCATCGTCGTGGTCGGCGGCGGCGGCGGCGGCAGCGGCGGCGCCGCCGCCGCGCGGCAGGCGGCCCTGCTGGCCGGTTGGTGGCACCAGGCCACCGGGAGCACGCCGCCGGTGCAGAGCGCCGGACCCGGCCCCGCCCCCACCGGGGCGGTGGTGCTGGCGCTCACCGGCAGCGGACCCGACACCGCGCCTTCGGTCCCGGGCGGGGTGGACGAACGCTGCACCCTGCGAGTGCGCCCGGACGGGATCACCGTGACCGCCGCCGCGCCCGCCGGCCTCTTCCGCGGCGCGCAGGCCGTGCGCCAGCTGCTGCTGACCGCCGCCGCCGGCGACGGCCGCCTGCCCACCGGCCGGGCCGAACTGGCCCCCCGCTGCCGCTGGCGGGGCATGCTGCTGGACAGCGGCCGCCACCTGCAGGACGTGCCCACGATCCTCGGCCTGATCGACCAGCTCGCCCTCTACGGCTTCAACGTGCTGCACTGGCACCTGACCGAGGACCAGGGCTGGCGCCTGGAGGTGCCGGGACATCCGTCCCTGACCGAGGTGGGCGCCTGGCGCACCGGGCCGGACGGCCGGCGCTACGGCGGCTTCTACACCGCCGACCAGGTGCGCGAGGTGGTGGCCCACGCCGCGGCGCGCTTCGTCACCGTGGTGCCGGAGATCGAACTGCCGGGCCACGCCAAGGCCGCGCTCGCCTCCTACCCGGAACTGTCGTGCACCGGCGGCCCCTTCGCCGTCGAGACCCAGTGGGGCATCCACGCGGACGTCTTCTGCGCCGGCAACGACGCCGTCTTCGCCCTCTTGGCCGACGTGTTCGACCAGGTGGTGGCCCTCTTCCCCGGCGCCTACGTGCACATCGGCGGGGACGAGGTGCCGAAGGACCGCTGGCGGGCCTGCCCCCGCTGCCAGGCCCGGCTACGGGACGAGGGTCTGGACGACGTCCACGCGCTGCAGGGCTGGTTCGTGCGCCGGGCCGGCCGCCTGCTGCAGGACCGGGGCCGGCGGCTGATCGGCTGGGACGAGATCCTCGAGGGCGGCCTGCCCCCCGGCGCAACGGTGCAGTCCTGGCGTGGCACCGCCGGCGCGGTGGCCGCGGCCGAGGCCGGCCACGACGCCGTGGTCTCGCCCACCAGCCACGCCTACTTCGACTACGATCCGGGGCAGCTGCCCCTTGAACAGGTGCTGGCCTTCGACCCGGTCCCGCCGGGGCTGGGTCCCGAGGCCGCCGCGCGCATCCTGGGCGGGGCCCTGAACCTGTGGACCGAGTACGTGCCCCCCGGGCGCATCGGCCGCCAGCTGTACCCGCGGCTGCCGGCCATGGCCGAGGCCCTGGGCGCGCCGGCCGGCCCCAAGCCCCTGGACGAGTTCCTGGTCCGGTTGCGCCGGCATGAGCGGTTCTGGCCCCGGCTGGGCATCGTTGCGGGTGCAGCCGCCCGGCCCCTGCAGCTGCAGTCGGTGGAATCCGGGGACGGCACCTGGCGCGTGCGGGCTGTCCTGGCCGAGTCCGCGCGGCCGTGGCCGGGTGGCCTGCAGACGAAGGTGCAGATCGGAGAAATCGCCCTGCCGCCGGACTGGCGGCCCGATCTGCCGGCCGAGGAGCAGGGCGTGGCCGCGGGCGTCCATTGGTCGGATGCCGACACCTGGACGGCGCCGGCCACGGCTGACCGGCTGGTGGTGGCGCAGTTGCTGGTGCGTGACGCCGCCGGGCAAGTCCTGCCCTACGGCGCGCCGGCGGTGCTGGAGCTGAACGCGTCGCTGGCGGTGGGACGGGCGGTGACGTTCGGTACGGCGCCGAGCGGGCGCTACCCGGGCCGCGGCCGGTGGCCGCTGACCGACGGCGTGCGCGGCGGCCGCGACTTCCGCGACGGCCGCTGGGTGGGGTTCGAGGCCTCGGACCTGACGGCCACCATCGACCTGGGCGAGACGCGGCCCCTGGCGGGGATCTCCCTGCGTGCGGTCCAGGACGCCAACGCCTGGGTCTTCCTGCCGCGGCAGGTGCGGTTTTTCGTCTCGGCCGACGGGCGGTCCTGGCGGGAGATCGGCAGCACCGGGCACGGCGTGCCGGATCGGGAGCAGCGCAAGCTGGTCAGGGAGTTCGCGGTCGCCACGACGGGGGCCGCGCGCTACGTGCGCATCGTGGCCGCGAGCCTGGGCGCCTGCCCCGGTTGGCATCCGGGGCAGGGTCAGCCTTGCTGGCTCTTCGTGGACGAGATCCGCGTGTTCTGACGGCGGCTACCGGTACAGACCCTTGACCGTGCCCCAGGCGGCGCCCGCGTCCGGCACGGGGTTGCAGGCCAGGCCGGGGAACTCGCCCGAAAGGTTCCCGAAGCAATGCTGGGTGGCGTGCTTGTCCACCAGGCTGAGGATCTCCTCGTCCACCGGCACCGGGCCCAGGTCCGAGTAGAAGACGAACACCGCCGTGCCGGTGTTGGCCGGCTCGCAGGCGCCCTCTTCGGGCTCGAACTTCAGCAGGATCCCGTCCACGCCGGGGATGCTCGGGTCGCCGCTGCATTCGAGGTGCACGTCGTAGGGCACGGTGCAGCCGCCCACACCGTCGGAGCTGCCGGCGGGGTTGATGAGCAACAGGCTGGCCGCGAAATCGGCGCAAAAGCAGGTCCCGCCGACCGCGTCCAACAGCAGGTCGACGTGGCTGAGGGCGTAGGGCGTGCCCGTGTCCCAGGTGACGGTCAGGGTGTACTCCCAGGCGGGCAGCAGGGGATCGGCGCTGGGGCCGGCGACGATGTCGCCCGAGATGCTGCACTGGGCGGCGGCAAGGCCGGCGCCGAGGATCGATGCGAGCAGGACGACACTGAAAACTCTGGTACTCACGTTGCTGACTCCCCTGCTGGACGTGGAATGCCCCTGCTCCGTCAGATTGGCCGAACTCAGGTTTATTAAAAACGATTATTATTATCATATTTTTCCAGGTCGCCCGCAACCACAAAATATGTCACTATTTCAGAACAGCACTGACCGAATACAGCAAAAACATCCCATGGCCCCAGACCCACGCCTCCGGGTTCTCAGCCGCCCGATCCTGTGCTAACCTCCCGGCCTGCTCTTCCGTGGCGAAAGGATGCCGGCACCGTGACCCTCTGCAAGCTGCTGTCCACCATGGTCTTGGCCATCGCCGCCGGCACCGCCGCCGCCTTCCCCCTGCCGGCGGTCGACGGCCAGCCCGCCCGGGCCGGTTGCCCCCGCGCCGCCTTGGCACCGGTCATCGACGGCCGCCTGGAC
>JBHEPC010000434.1:0-2536 GCA_046260475.1 Candidatus Krumholzibacteriia bacterium
GAGGCGCGGATGCCCACCGGCCCGGCCTGGAGCTCCAGGTCGTCCACGCTCAGGCGCCCGCCCTCGACGCGGAACTTCTGCAGCAGGTCCCGGATCGCCAGGTCCTGCAACTGCGGCGCCTCCAGCAGGGACACCAGCTTCTGTTGCAGGGGCAGGCCGGTGAGCCGGGCCTCGCGCAGGGCGACCTGGCCGACGCTGGTGAGGGTCTGCAGGTTCAGGCCCAGGGTGTCGTCCAGGGCTCCCTTCAGGTTGAGGGTCGCATCCAGGGCACCGCTGAGGGCCGAGGCCAGGCGGGTGAACCGTCCCGGCAGCGTCGACGCCGCAAAATACTGCTCGGCCCGGGCGTCCCGGACGGCCAGTTCCAGGTCCAGGCTCCCGGCCCGCGGATCGGCCAGGTCGATCGTGCCGGCCAGGCTGCCGCGGCCGCCGTAGACCCCGGCCGTGGTCTGGTCCAGGGTGATGCGCCCCCGGTCCAGCCGGGCCGTGCCGGTCACGTCCTGCAGGCGCACGCCCCGCACCACCAGGGAGTCGATCCGCACGTCGGCGGTGCCCACCAGCTTCGCCAGGTACTGCAGCGCTGCCGGCGGAGCCGGTGCGGCCTCGGGTGCGGCGGCGCCGGCGGCGGCCGCGCGGGCCGTGGCCTCGGCCGCCTGCCCGGCGGTCAGGATCTCGTCCACGTCGATCAGGGAGCTGCGCACGGTCAGGTCCACCGTCGCCACGGCGGTCGGCCCCGCCGGGGGCTCCGGCAGCAGGGCCAGCGGGTCGATCACGGTGCCGCTGACCCGGTAGTCCGAGCGCCCCTGGCGCAGGGACAGGTTCTCCAGCTGCAACCGGGGGCCGTCGAGTTGGCCGCGGGCCTGGAGCCCCGTCACGGGCAGGGCCATGGTCCCGCCGGTCACGTTCACGTCCGCCAGGGTCAGGGGTCCGGTGGCGCGCAGGGAGGCCGGATCGGCGGCCTGGCCACGGACCGTCACCTGGGCCGAAGCGTGCCCCACCACGGTGGGCGCGTCGGGCCGGGGCGGCTGCAGCGCCATGGCCTCGGCCAGGTCCAGGTCCAGGTCCACCACGAAATCGTAGGCGGGGTCGGTCAAGAATGCGGTCACCGCGCCCTTGAGCACCAGCCGGCTGCGGTCGGTGCGGACGGCCAGGTTGGTCAGGTCCAGCCGGTCGGGGCCGGCGGCCAGGTCCAGCGCGATGTCCCGCAGGGGCGAGTCCAGGTCCGGGTGCTCGACCCGGCCGTCGGTCAGCGTGAAGTGCAGATTCCAGCGCAGGGAGCCGGCGTCGGCCTCGGCCCCCAGCGGCCCGGACACCATTGCTGCCAAGGTGGCCGTGCCGGCGGACTGCACTCCATCCAGCTGCGGCACCAGGCCCGCCGGCAGGAACCCCTGCAGGGAGGCCAGCTTTGCCGGGCCGCCGGCCAGGCGCAGGTCCACGGCCGGTGCGCCGTCCGCCAGGCCCGTCACCTCGCCGGTCACCGCCACCGGCAGGTCGCCCAGGACCAGTTCGGAGGTGATCACCTTCAGCCGCCCGGCCGCGGCCTCCCAGCGCAGGTCCTTGCGCCACGAGAGGCCCAGACCCTGGCCCAGGCTGCCGGCCGGCAGGTCCAGGCGCAGGCTGTCCACCTTGGTCGTGCCCACCACCACCACATCGCCGGCGGGGGTGGCCAGCAGGGAGAGGTCCTCGCTCAGGCCGCCCAGGGCGACCACCGGCGTGCCGTCGGCCCGGGTGACGGTGACGCGGCCCTCGCGCAGGGCCAGGTGCCGGATGCGCAGGGTCACCGGCGAGCCCGCGGGGGCGTCGGGCACGGGGGCGACGTCGGTGCCGCCGTCGGCCTCGGGCGCCGCCGGATCGGCCAGCCGCACCGTCACCCAGGGCCGCACGATCTCGGCCTCGTCGATCTGCACCTCGCGCTTCAGCAGCGGGCCCCAGCTCAGGCGCAGGTGCAGGGACTCGGCCCCGCCGGCCATGCCGTCGGTCCCGGCGGCCACCTGCACATCCCGCAACTCGACCGAGGGTCGCGGCAGCAGCCCGACCCCGGCCTCGCCGACCGTGACGGGGCGGCCCAGGCTCGCCGACAGCCGCGCCGCCACCAGGTCGCGCACCGCCCCGGTGGGCACCAGCAGCCGGACCGCCACCACCAGGACCACCAGCACCGCCGCCACCGCGCCCAGCCAGATGGCCAGCTTGCGTCCCCGCCGGGTGCCACCGACGGGCTTCCTGTCCGTATCCTGTCCTGCGCTCACGGCCGCCTGCCTTTCCGCGGTCCGGACCCGGCCCGCACCCGGGATACACTACTGCAATCGCCGCCGCGCCACCATCGCGGCATCGGTCACTCGCCCATGGCCTCGACCACGCCGAGGGTGGAGCGCGGCGGTCGGATGACGGTCAGATGGCACCCAGCCGGCGGCCCACCGCGGCGAAGGCCTCCAGGCAGCGGTCCACATGGGCGTCCGTGTGGGCGGCCGAGGCCTGCAGGCGGATGCGGGCCTGCCCCCGCGGCACCACCGGGAAGCTGAACCCGATGCAGTAGATGCCC
>JBHEPC010000441.1:0-5834 GCA_046260475.1 Candidatus Krumholzibacteriia bacterium
GCGCTGCCCGTGGCCAGCCGGCCCACCGCCTCGGGGTCGGTGGTGCCCGCCGCGGTCAGGGGCGCCTCGACGATGTCCACGCCCTCGCCCGTGAGCATGGTGCCCAGCACGCGGCGGTAGCGGGGGTTCAGGGCCGCCGGCACGACCACGCGCCGGCGGCGCTTGGCCGCCACCGCCACGGCGACGGCCTCGGCCAGGGCCGTGGCGCCGTCGTACATGCTGGCGTTGGCCACCTCCAGGCCGGTCAGGCGGCAGATGAAGGTCTGCCACTCGTAGATGGCCTGCAGGGTGCCCTGGCTGACCTCGGGCTGGTACGGCGTGTACGCGGTCAGGAACTCGCTGCGCGAGACGACCGCGTCGCAGGCCGCCGGCACGATGGCGTCGTAGGCGCCGCCGCCCAGGAAGCAGACCAGCTCGCCGGTGCCGTGGTTGCGCAGGGCGGCGCGCCGGAAGTAGCGGCGCACCTCCTCCTCGCTCAGGCCCGGCGGCAGGTCCAACGGACGGTCCAGCCGCACCGCGGCCGGCAGGTGGGCGAACAGGTCGTCGACGGCGTCGACGCCGATCACCGAGAGCATCGCCCGGATGTCTTCGGGCGTGTGCGGGACGTAGGGCATCGCCGGGTCAGCCTCCGATGAGCTTGTTGTAGGCGCCCGCGTCCAGCAGCTGCTCCAGCTCGGACGGGTCGCTGATGCGGACCTTGAACAGCCAGCCGTCGTCCAGGGGATCCTTGTTCAGCAGCTCGGGGCCCTCGGCCACGATCTCGTTGATCTCGACGATCTCCCCCGAGACGGGCAGGTAGAGGTCGGCCACGGCCTTCACCGACTCGATGGTGCCGATGGTGTCGCCCTGGCTGAACTCGGAGCCGACCTCCGGCAGTTCGACGAAGACCACGTCGCCCAGCTCGGAGGCCGCGAAGTCGGTCACGCCCACGGTGCCGATCTCGCCCTCGACCTGCACCCACTCGTGCTCCTGCGTGTACTTGCGATCGTCAGGCACCATGGCGTCGTCTCCTGCTGTTGGCTGTCACGAGGACAGCGGCCGCTCGGCCCGCGGGTCACCCTTGGTGCGGGCCGGTAGGAACGGGAAAGGCACCGTGCGGCAGGCCAGGTCGCGGCCGCGCACGTCGATGGTCAGGTCCCCGTCGGCGGCGTCGCTCGCCACCAGGGCCATGGCCAAAGGTCGTTTGAGGGTCGGGCTGAAGGTGCCGCTGGTGACGAAGCCCACCGCGCGGCCGTCCCGCTTGACCGCCTGGCCCTGGCGGGGGATGCCGCGGTCGACCGGCTCGAGGCAGACCAGGCGCCGCGGCACGCCGGCGTCCTTCTGGGCCTGCAGCGCGGCACGGCCGGTGAACTCGCCCTTCTTCAGCTTCACGGCCCAGCCGATGCCCGCCTCCAGGGGCGAGATGTCCTCGGCCAGCTCATGGCCGTACAGGCAGTAGCAGACCTCGAAGCGCAGGGTGTCGCGGGCGGCCAGGCCCACGGGCACGGCGCCCAGGTCGGCGCCCGCGGCCATCAGCTCCTCCCACACCGGCAGGGCGTCGGCGTTGCGCAGGTACAGCTCGTAGCCGTGCTCGCCGGTGTAACCGGTGCGCGAGACCAGCCAGCGGCCCTCGTCCAAAGTCGCGGGGCCCAGGGTGAAGGCGGTGTAGAAGTCCAGGGCGGCGATGGCCGCGCGCTGCTCCCGCAGGCGGGCCAACCGACCCACCAGCTCGCGGGAGTCGGGGCCCTGCACCGCGATCAGCGCGGTGCGGTCGGACTGGTCGTCCACCGCGACCCCGGCCGCGGGTACGCGGGCCTGCATCCAGGCGGCGATCTTGGCGTGGTTGGCGGCGTTGCACACCACCAGCCAGCGCTCCTGGTCCAGGCGGTAGACCAGCATGTCGTCCAGCACGCCGCCGTCGTCGCGGCACATGGCGTTATAGACGACTTTCCCGGTGGGGATGCCGGCCACCTTGTTGGTGACCAGGGAGTCGAGCCAGGCCTCGGCGCCGGGGCCGGTGACCTCGAGCTCGCCCATGTGGGTGATGTCGAACAGGCCCACCCACTGGCGGCAGGCCGCGTGCTCGGCGAGGGTGCCCGGCGCGTACTGCACGGGCATCTCGTAGCCGGCGTATTCGACCATCTTCGCGCCGTGGGCGCGGTGCCATGCGGTCAGGGGGGTGGACTTCAGGGCCGCGGTGTCGCTCACGATCGTAGCTCCCGTCGGTGTCCGATGGCGGGCCGGCGCGGACCGGCGCGGGCCCGACCAATCTAACGCGCCCCCGGTCGCCGAACAAGGGAATACAGGCGGCCCGCCGGGGTCAGGCGAAGAGCTCCCGGAGCATGGCCCCGGTGTAGGATTCCGGCGCGTCCATGATGGCCGCCAGGGACCCCTGGGCCACCAGGCGCCCGCCCTCGTCGCCGCCCTCGGGACCCAGGTCGATGACCCAGTCGGCGCGGCGGATGACCTCGCCGTGGTGCTCGATCACCAGCACCGTGTTGCCCTGCTCCAGCAGCCCGCGCAGCACCGTCAGCAGGCGGTCCACGTCGCACTGGTGCAGGCCGGTGGTGGGCTCGTCCAGGATGTAGAGGGTGTGCTGCCGGCCGCCCTTGACCAGCTCCTTGACCAGCTTGATGCGCTGGGCCTCGCCCCCGGAGAGGGTGCCCCCCGACTGGCCCAGGCGCAGGTAGTCCAGGCCCACGCCGTGCATCACGTCCAGGATGCGCCGGCAGGCGGGCACGTTCTGCAGCACGTCGCGCGCCTCCTCGACCGTCATCTCCAGCAGGGCGGCGACGTCGTGGCCCTTGAAGGTGACCTCGAGGGTCTCGCGGTCGAAGCGGCGGCCCCCGCACTCCTGGCAGACCACCTCCACGTCCGGCAGGAAGTCCATGGTCAGGCGGCGCAGACCCGCGCCCTCGCACACGGGGCAGCGGCCCCCGGCGGTGTTGAAGCTGAAGCGGCCGGCTTCGTAGCCGCGCAGGCGCGCCAGACCGGTCTCGGCGTAGATGCGGCGGACGTGGTTGTACAGGCCGGTGTAGGTGGCCGGGGTCGAGCGCGGCGAGCGCCCGATGGGCGTCTGGTCCACCAGCACCACCGACGCCACCGGCTCGTCGCCCTCCATGGTGCGGAAGGGCTCGGGGGCCTTGCGCGCCCCGTGCCGGCGGGAAGCGAGGATGCGGTAGAGGGTGTCGTGCACGGCGGTGCTCTTGCCCGAGCCGGACACGCCGGTCACCACCGTCAGCTTGCCCAGAGGGATCTCCAGGTCGATGCCCTGCAGGTTGCGGCCGGTCATCCCGCGCACAGTCAGGCGGCCCAGCCCGGGCCGGTCACCCGTCAGCGGGTCGGGGCCGCCCGGACCCACGCGGCCGGCCAGCCAGTCGCCGGTGGGCGAACCCACGCAGGCCTTGACCTCCTCGACGGTGCCCTGGGCCACGATGCGCCCGCCGTGCTCCCCCGCCCCCGGTCCCAGGTCGATGATGTGATCGGCGGCCAGCATCACGTCGCGGTCGTGCTCGACCACCACCACCGAGTTGCCCCGGTCGCGCAGGGCCCGCAGGGTGGCGATCAGGCGCCCGATGTCCCGGTGGTGCAGGCCTACGCTGGGCTCGTCCAGGATGTACAGCACGCCCGTCAGCTGGCTGCCCACCTGGGTGGCCAGGCGCACCCGCTGGCCCTCGCCCCCCGAGAGGGTCGAGGTGCCCCGCGCCAGGGACAGGTAGCTGACCCCCACCTGCAGCAGGAAGCGCATGCGGTGGCGGATCTGCTCGAGGATGGGGCGCGACACCGTGCGCTCGCGCTCGGCCCCGAATTCCAGGCCGTCGACCCAGGCGGCGAACCGGTCCAGGGTCAGGGCCGCGGCCTCGCCGATGTGCAGGCCGCCCACCTTCACCGTCAGCGCCTCCGGCCGCAGCCGGTAGCCGCCGCAGGCGGGGCAGTCCCGCTCGACCATCATGCGCTCGAGGGAGGCGCGCACCTTCTCGGACTTGGTCTCCCGGTGGCGGCGCACCAGCTCGGGCACCAGCCCGGTCCAGTCGCGCAGGAAGGCGTTCCAGTGGCGGTGGCCCTTCAGGCGCGCCTCGGTGGCCGGGTCGAAGCCGTCGAAGAGGGCGCGGCGCGCCACGGCGTCCACCGCGGCGAAGGGCTGCTCGAGGCTGAAGCCCAGGGCGTCGGCCAGGGCCTCGATCTGCACGTACAGCCAGCTGCTCTCCTTGCCCTTGAGGAACTCGATGGCGCCGCGGGCGATGCTGCGGCTGTCGTCCGGCACCATGGCCGCCGGCTCGATGGTGCGCAGGCTGCCCAGGCCGTTGCAGTGTTCGCACGAACCGGCGGGCGAGTTGAAGGAGAAGAGCCGGGGCTCGGGCGCCGGGAAGCCGCGCCCGCAGGAGGGGCAGCTCGAGGTGCGGCTGTAGACGGTGCTCTGCCCCCCCACGTGGACGATGACCGTGCCCTCGCCCAGCTCGGCGGCCCGGTCCAGGGCCGACTTGAGGCGGTCGCGGATGCCCGGCCGCCAGATCAGCCCGTCGACCACCACGGCGACGTCGTGGCGGGCGCCGCGCGCGAGGCGGATGTCCTCGTCCAGCTCGCGCATCTGCCCGTCGACCAGCGCCCGCACGTAGCCCTGGGCCCGCAGGCCGTCCAGCAGCTGGCGGTGCTCGCCCTTGCGGCCGCGCACCACCGGCGCCAGCAGGAACAGGCGCGTGCCCTCGGGCAGGGCGGCGATCTCGTCCCCGATCTCGGCCAGGGGCCGCCCCGCGGCCGGCACGCCGCAGTCGGGGCAATGGACGCTGCCGCAGCGGGCGTAGAGCAGGCGCAGGAACGAGGCGACCTCGGTGACGGTGCCGACGGTCGAGCGCGGGCTGCGCCCGAGGCCCTTCTGGTCGATGGCCAGGGCCGGCGAGAGGCCGTCGATGCGGTCCACGTCCGGCTTGGGCAGCTGGTCCAGGAACTGGTGGGCATAGCTGGAGAGGCTCTCGATGTAGCGCCGCTGACCCTCGGCGTAGAGGGTGTCGAAGGCCAGGGACGATTTGCCCGAGCCGCTGGGCCCGGTCACGACGACGAGCCTGCGCCTCGGCAGGCGCAGGCTCAGGTTCTTCAGGTTGTGGACGCGGACGCCCTTGACGACGATGTCGCCGTGGCCCGGCGCCGCGGGACGAGCCTTGTCCGTCACGTCACTGCACGGACTTCAGGTCCGCCGGCAGCGCCTGCCAGGCCGCCTGCTCGTCGGCGGTCAGGCCGGCGGTGCCCGCGATGACCGTCGCCTTGGTGATGTGCACCGGCACGGCGGGGTAGTCGCGGCCCGCGGCCGGGTTCTTCTCGCCGGCGACGATGCGGTCGGCCGCCTCTATACCCAAGACTACATGGCCGAACACCGTGTACTGGCGGTCCAGCTGCGGCGTGGCCGCCACGCAGATGAAGAACTGGCTGCCGGCCGAGTCCACGTCCTGGGACCGGGCCATGCTCAGGGAGCCGCGCTCGTGCTTGGCGGTCTCGGAGAACTCGGCCTTCAGGTTGGCCTGGCCCTGCAGCCCCTTGTAGCCCTTGCCCTCGAGCATGGCGTTGACCTTCTGCACCTCGGCCATCTCGGCCGGGGTCAGGATGTCCGCCAGGGTCGGGCCGCCCATGCCGTCGTTGCGCGGGTCCTCGTCCTTGCTGTTGGGGTCGCCGCCCTGGATCACGAAGCCGGGGATGATGCGGTGGAACACGGTGCCGTCATAGAAGCCGGTGCGCGCCAGGTGGGTGAAGTTGCCCACGTGGTTGGGCGCCAGCTCCGGGTACATGACCAGCAGGATGGGCCCCTCCTCCGTCTCGAAGCGGACGAAGACGGGCTCGGCCGCCGCCGCGAAGCAGGCGGTGCC
>JBHEPC010000462.1:0-7150 GCA_046260475.1 Candidatus Krumholzibacteriia bacterium
CGTTGCCGGCCCGGGCGATCGCCTGCCTGAACTCCTGCAGGCGGCCCTGGCGGTTGGCGACGACCCCGGCCTTCTCGGCCCAGGTCGCCCCCGGCAGCACGAGGGCGGCCAGGCGGGCGGTCTCGTTGCGGTGCGTCCCCACGTAGACGACCGTGCGTTCGGCCAGCGCCGCGCGCACCGCCGGGTCCGCGGCCGGGTCGCCCCCGTGCACCAGCACGGCGCCGGACGCCTCGCCGATGCGGGCGGCCAGGCGGTCGGGCCCGTCCTCGGCCAGGCCCAGCAGGGCCAGACCGGCCCGGTTGGGCGTGCGGTCGGCGTCCAGCAGGATCGCGTCGCCCTCGCGCCGGTCGGCCGTGGCCAGGCCGCCGGACACGGCGGCGCCCGCCGCGGCCCGCCGCAGCAGCCACAGTTCCTCCAGGGTCTGGTGCGCGGAGGCGATCACCAGGCCCAGGCCGCCGCGGACGATCTCCGCCAGGCGGGCCGTCGCCTCGGCCCAGGCGAGCACCTGCTCGCCGGCGGCCGGCTCGGTCAGGCGCTTCTCGTCGTGGACGGCCTTGTAGACCATGCGGCCCTTGTCGCACATCCAGGGCCCGTTGACCTCGGGGTTGCGGCGGGGCTTCAGCCGGTAGATGCGGCCGGCCTCGTGATCGACCCGCACGTTGCAGCCGGTGGCGCAGCCCGGGCAGATCGACTCGGTGCTCTTGAGCATCCACACCCGCTTCTGGAAGCGGAAGTCGCGGCTGGTGAGCGCCCCCACCGGGCAGATGTCCACGGTGTTGAGGCTGTAGTTGTTGTCCAGCTCGACGCCGGGCGCCACGCCGATCTCGGCGCGGTCGCCGCGGTTGAAGATCCCCAGCTCGCCGGTGCCGGTGACCTCGTCGCAGAAGCGCACGCAGCGGGTGCACAGCACGCAGCGCTCCTTGTCCAAAACCACCTGCGGGCCGATGATCTGCACCTTCTGCTTGTTGACCTTATCCGACTCCTCGACCTCGGAGTCGTACAGGCCGTAGTTCATGTACTGGTCCTGCAGCCCGCATTCGCCCGCCTGGTCGCAGATCGGGCAGTCCACGGGGTGGTTGATCAGGTGCATCTCGAGGATCTGGCGCGAGGCCCGGCGCACCTTCTCGCTGCGGGTCTGCACCACCATGCCGTCCTTGACGAAGGTGTTGCAGGCGATGGTCAGCTTGGGCATCCCCTCCACCTCGACCTGGCAGAGGCGGCAGACGCCGGCGATGGACAGGTCGGGATGGTAGCAGAAGTGCGGCAGCGCCTCGCCCCGGACCAGGGTGCAGGCGTCGAAGAGCCGGGTCCCGTCCGGGACGTCGATCTCCCTGCCGTCGATGGTGAGCTTGGCCATGGGGCTACGCCTCCCGCTCGCCGCGCGGCCAGCGGCTCTGCGGCCCCGCCGGCGCGGTCTCCTGGATGAGGGCCTCGAACTCGGGCCGGAACTTGGCGAGGAAGCTGCGCATGGGCATGACCGCCGCGTCCGCCAGGGGGCAGATGGTCAGGCCCATCATGCCGCTGCAGACGTGCTCGAGCAGCCCGAGATCCTCGGGCGTGCCCTCGCCGCCGCGCAGGCGCTTGACGATCCGGTGCAGCCAGCCGGTGCCCTCGCGGCACGGCGTGCACTGGCCGCACGACTCGTCGAAGTAGAAGTGCATCAGCACCTGGATCAGCTCGACCATGTCGCTGCTCTCGGGGATGACGATCATCCCGCCCGAACCCAGCATGGTGCCGGCCTCGGTCAGGGACTCGTAGTCGAGGTTGCAGTTCATGGCCTCCGCGGCCGGCAGCACGGGCACCGAGCTGCCGCCGACGATCACGGCCTTGAGCTTCTCGCCCTCGACCATGCCGCCCAGCCAGTCGTTGAAGAACTCGCGGAAGGGCAGGCCCAGGGGGATCTCGTAGACGCCCGGCCGCTTGACCGGCCCGCTGACCGAAAAGAGCTTGGTGCCCGGCGACTTCTCCGTGCCGAAGGCGCGGTAGGCCGCGGCCCCCTCGTTGACGATGAACGGCACCGAGGCCACGGTCTCGACGTTGTTGACGATGGTCGGCTTGCCCAGAAAGCCCGAGACCGCCGGAAACGGCGGCTTGATGCTGGGCTGGCCCTTGGTGCCGGTGACCGAGTTGATGAGCCCGGTCTCCTCGCCGCAGATGTAGGCGCCGGCGCCCTTGTGCACGATCATCTCCAGGTCGTAGCCGCTGCCCAGGATGTCCCGGCCCAGGTAGCCGGCGGCGTAGGCCTCGTCCACGGCCTTCTGCACCCGGTCGACCAGCCAGCCGAACTCGCCGCGGATGTAGATGAAGGCCAGGCTCGCGCGCACGGCGAAGCAGCTGATGATGGTGCCCTCGATGGTCTGGTGCGGGTCGTAGTCCAGCAGGTAGCGGTCCTTGAAGGTGCCCGGCTCGGACTCGTCCGCGTTGACCATGAAGTAGACCTGGTCCGCGCCCTCGGGCACGAAGCCCCACTTCACGCCGGCGGGGAAGCCGGCGCCGCCGCGGCCGCGCAGGCCCGCCGCCTTGACCTCCTCGCGCACCTGGGCCGGGGTCCTGCCCCCCAGCACCGTGCGCAGGGCCCGGTAGCCGCCCTCGGCCTCGTAAACCGCCAGCTTGTGGCCGTCCTTGCGGCCGAAGCGCGCCGAGAGCATGCGGTAGTCGTTGGGGTTCAAGTCAGTCCTCCAGTTCCCGGTCGGTGTCGGCGCGCGGGACCTCGCCCCGGCGCAGGCTCTCCAGGAGGCCGTCCGCCTTCTCCGGCGTCAGGTTCTCGTACAGGTGCCGGCCCAGCTGCAGGCAGGGGCCGCCGCCGCAGGCGCCCAGGCACTCCGCGCCCTCCAGGGCGAAGCGTCCGTCGGGGGTGGTCTCGCCCAGGCGCACGCCCAGCCGCTTCTCCAGGTGGGCGATCAAGGGCCGCGCGCCCATGATGTGGCAGCTGATGTTGCGGCAGACCTGCAGCACGTGCGCGGCCTGCGGCTCGGTGCGGAACATGGTGTAGAAGCTCAGCACCTCGTGCACGCGGGCGCGGGTGACCTCCAGCTCGGCCACCAGCAGGTCGATCCCCGCCGGCGGCACCCAGCCCAGCTCGTCCTGGACGGCCCAGATGCAGGGCATGATCGCGCTGGCCTTGGTCGGGTACCGCCGCAGCGCGTCGTCGATGCGCGCGCGGGTCTCCGGCGCGGGCGTCCACGGGGCCTTGGCGTCCAGCTGCTTGCTCATCGTCGATCGGCCTTTCCCTGGCGGCGGACCTAGCGGTCCAGCTCGCCGGCGATGATGTTCAGGCTGCCCAGGGCGGCGATGGCGTCGGGGATCATGCCGCCTTCGATCAGCTTCGCGTAGGACGAGAAGACGGGGAAGCAGGGCGGCCGCACCTTCATGCGGTAGGGGCGGCCGCTGCCGTCGCTGACGCACCAGAAGCCCAGCTCGCCGTTGGCGCCCTCGCCGAAGCCGTAGGCCTCGCCGCGCGGCACGCGGATGCCCTCGTACACCAGCTTGAACTGGTTCATGACGCCCTCGATGGTGTCGTAGACCGTCCGTTTGGGCGGCAGCACGATGCGGTGGTCGTCGATATTGAGGGGGCCGTCGGGCATCTTCTCCAGGGCCTGCAGCACGATCGAGCGGCTCTGGATCATCTCCGCCATGCGCACCATGATGCGGTCGTGGGTGTCGCCCTGCTTGCCCGTCGGCACCTCGAACTCGTACTGCTCGTAGCCCGAGTAGGGCGCGTGCTTGCGCAGGTCGTAGGCCAGCCCGGTCGCGCGCAGGCAGGGTCCGGTGTAGCCCCAGTCGAGCGCATCGTCGCGGCCCATGACGCCCACGCCCACGGTCCGGTCCAAGAAGATGCGGTTGCGCGCCACCAGCTTCATCACGTCGCCGGTGCCTTCGTCGAGCTGCTCCAGCTTCTGGCGGATCTCGGCGGCGAACCCGTCGTACAGGTCGTGGCTCATGCCGCCGATGCGCGCGTAGTTGGTGGTCAGCCGCGACCCGCAGAGCTTCTCCAGGGACTCGTAGATGCTCTCGCGCACGTTGTACAGGTACCAGTAGTTGGTCAGGGCGCCGATGTCCACGAGGTTGGCGCAGACGCACACCAGGTGGTCGATGATGCGGGACAGCTCGCTGACGATCACGCGGATGGCCTGGGCGCGCGGCGTCGCCTCGACCCCCAGCAGCTTCTCCACGGCCATGGCGTAGATGGAGTTGTTGAGCATGGCCGAACAGTAGTTCAGCCGGTCGGTGTAGGGCATCACCTGGGCCCAGGTGTGGTCCTCGGCCTCCTTCTCGAAGCAGCGGTGGATGTAGCCGATCTCCGTGCGTGCCTCGAGGATGGTCTCGCCGTCCAGCAGCAGCTCGGCGCGCAGGGCGCCGTGCGTGGCCGGGTGGCTGGGCCCGATGTTCACCGTCAGCAGATCGGACGGGTGCACCTCGTCGGTCACCCCGCCGGGGTCGCTGACCATGGCGGTGGCCCGCTGCGCGGCCCGCGCGATGTCCGCATCGCTGAACAGCTTCTCCGGCCGGCTGCACTCCTGCCCCTGCTCGATGGGGTAGTCCTTGCGCAGGGCGTGGCCCTCGAACTCGTGGTGGCAGAGGATCCGACGCAGGTTCGGGTGGCCCGCGAACGGCACGCCGAACAGGTCCCACACCTCGCGCTCGGCCCAGTCGGCGCTGCGGTAGAGGTCGCTGACGGTGGGCACGGGCTCGTCCTCGGCCGCGTCGACCTTCACCTGCAGGCGGTGGTTGCGCGCCCAGGAGCGCAGCAGGTAGACCACCTGGAAGCGCTTGTCCCGCCCCGGGAAGTCCACGCCCACGACGTCCGAGAGCTGCTCGCAGCCCTCCTTGTCGCGCAGGTGACGGATCACGTCGTGCAGGCGCGCCGGCCCCACGGTGACGGACTCGTCGCCGTGGTTGCTGGCCGCGGCCAGGATGTCCGCCCCGAATTCCCGCTGCAGTCTTTCGACGAGCTTCTGGCTCATGCTTGTCCGTCCCTCGGGCGGGCCGCAGGCGCGGCCCGGCCCGGGCTGGGGGTGTCGCGGCCCGCTCCGGCGGCGCGGCTCAGGCCTGGGCCTCGCTGAAGCCGGGGTGCCGCACGCTCGCGGGCACCAGGCCTTCCTTTTCGACCTTCTCCTGGATCAGCGTCAGCGAGTAGAGGAGGTTCTCCGGCGTGGGCGGGCAGCCCGCCACGTACATGTCCACCGGGATCACGCGGTCGGCTCCCTGCAGGGTGCTGTAGTTGTTGTAGAAGCCGCCGCTGCTGGCGCACACGCCCATGGCGATGACCCACTTGGGCTCGGCCATCTGGGCGTAGATGGTCTTCAGCACGGGCGCCTGCTTGTAGCTGATGGTGCCGGCGATGATCATCAGGTCGCTCTGGCGGGGCGAGAACCGCACCAGCTCGGCGCCGAAGCGGCTGATGTCGTTGTAGCTGGACACCGTGCTCATGAACTCGATGGCGCAGCAGGCCACGCCGAAGGGCAGCGGCCAGAGGCTGTACTTGCGCCCCCAGTTGACCGCCTGGCGCAGGCGCGTCGTGAGGTAGTTGCTGGGGCTCTCGAGGTCTACTGCCATTCCAGGCCGCCTTTCTTCCATATGTAGACGAAGCCCACCAGCAGGACGAAGACGAACGCGCCCATCTCCCCCAGCGCGAAGGCGCCGTGGCCGGCTTCGAGCATGGCCCGGTAGACGATGACCCAGGGGTAGATGAACACCGCCTCGAGGTCGAACAGCAGGAAGAAGATCGCCACCAGGAAGAACCGCACGAAGAAGCGGATCTGGGTCGAGCCGCGCACCGGGATGCCGCACTCGTAGGTGGAGTCCTTCAGGGGGTCGGGCCGCCGCGGCCCCAGCCAGTTGCTCAGGCCCAGGAACAGGCCCGCGAACAGGGCCGCCACCGCCAGGACCATGAGCACGGGAATGGACTGCTCGAACATGGGGCCTCCCTGCAGAAGGACGCGGTGCGTCCCGCCGTCCGGCCGCGGCGCACCGCCCGCTTGCCGCCCGCAACCGGCGCTGTCGACCACCGTTGCGTGCTTGTTTGTTGCAAAAATAACAGAATGTTTAGGTGTGTCAACCACCTACCCGGGGCGTCCGGCAATTCCCCGCCGGGGCCAGGATTCCGTCCGCACGGGCCGCTGCGCCAGAGACGGGGCGCACCGGGGACTCGGGCCTCTATCTGCCTATTCCGCTGCAGCCCTTGATGTTGCAGACAGCGGACCCGGCCCCCGCCTTTCCGGTTCCGGGCACGCCCCTTGCGTGGGCCGGCGGACGGACCGCCGCGGCACGCCGCCGCGGCCGCACCGCCCAACCGAGGAGCCGCCATGACCGCCGTGAACGATACCGCCGCCGCGGACGTGATCCGCGCCGCCCTGGACGCGGGCCAGGCCGCCCTGGCCGTGGGCGACCTGCCCACCGCCCTGCGCCACTTCGAGGACGTCGTGGGCGCCGCCGCCGACGGGACCGAGGGCTGGGGGCGCCTGGCCGCCGTCTACGCCACCTTGGGCGAGGCCGACCGGGCCGAGGTCTGCTACGGCCGCATCCTGGCCTCCTGCCCCGGGCACACCGAAGCCCTCTACAACCGGGGCGTGGTGCGCATGGGCCTGGAGAAGTTCGACGCCGCCCACGACGACTTCGCCGCCGTGGCGGCCCAGCTGCCGGACGACGCGGACGCCCGCAACAACCTGGCCGTGGCCGCCTTCATGCGCGGCCACCTAGCCGAGGCCCGCGCCGAGCTGCGCCGCACCCTGGCCGCGGCCCCCGACCACGCCAACGCGCTGTTGAACCTCTGCGACGTGGAGATCGCCGCCGGCCAGCCGGATGCGGCTCTGGCCGCCTGCGACACCTTCCTGGCTGGCCGCCACGACGACGAGGTCGCCCGCCGCCGCTTCGATCTGCAGGCCGCAGCCACCTGCCGCGCCCTGGCCGCCGCCCGCGACCTCCACGCCGCGGCCGCGACCGCCTAGGTTGTGCCTTGAAGATTGTATCTGGCCCGGGACTGCGAGCCCCGGGCCGGCTCTGTTGGGCCGGTTCAGAAGGCGTATTTGCGCGGCCGCTCGACCCGGTTCCGGGCCCCCCGCGTCTTGATCCCACGCTCGTAGTACATCCGCCAACGTGTTGGTAACGCCACCAGCGTCGGGAACAGCCGCTCCGCCAGCACGTCCTGGAC
>JBHEPC010000471.1:0-5462 GCA_046260475.1 Candidatus Krumholzibacteriia bacterium
GAACACCGACACCAGCTCGGCCCCGAAGCGGGGGATCACCTGCAGGCCGCCCTGCACGTCGATGTCCAGGACCGGGATGCGGCCGCGGGCGACGAGCTCGTCCAGGTGCGCGCCGCGGGTGCCGTAGCGGTTGCCGTGGACGGTGGCCCACTCGACGAAGGCGTCCTCGGCCAGCAGCTGGTCGAAGCGCGCGTCGTCCACGAAGTCGTAGTCCGCGCCGTCCTGCTCGCCCGCGCGGATGGGGCGCGTGGTGGACGACACCGAGAACGACAGCCGCGGGTCGGCGGCCATCAGGCGGTTGATGAAACTGCTCTTGCCCGCGCCCGAGGGGCCGGTGATCAGCACGATCATAAGGCGGCTACTCCAGGTTCTGGATCTGCTCGCGCAGGGACTCGACCTCGTCCTTCATGGCGATCACCGCGGTGGTGATGGCCATGATGTTGGTCTTCGAGCCCATGGTGTTCACTTCCCGGTGCATCTCCTGCAGCAGGAAGTTGATCCTCTTGGCCACCTGCCCGCCCTCGTCCAGGGCCGCCAGGAAGGCCTCGATGTGCACGCCCAGGCGCTCGCACTCCTCGTTGATGTTGGCCTTGTCGGCCAGGATGGCCACCTCCTGGGCCAGGCGCTGGGGCTCCAGGGGCTCGCTCAGCAGCTTCGCCAGGCGCTCCTCCAGGCGGGTGCGGGTCTCCTCGACCGCCAGGGGCGCCAGCTTGCGCACCTGGACCAGCTGCTGCTGCAGGATGTGCAGGCGCTGGCGCATCTCCACCACCAGGGCGGCGCCTTCCTTCTGCTTCATGGCCTGCAGGCCGGCGCAGGCGGCGGCCAGGGCGTCCAGCAGGGCGCGGCGCACGTCCTCGGGGTCGGCCTCGGGCTCCTCGGCCCGGAACAGGTCCGGCACCGCCAGCAGGTGGTCCAGGCTGATCTCCTGCAGCTTGTGGGTCTCCTGCTCGATGCGCGCGGCGGCTGTCCTGAGCATGGCGATGGCCGTCTCCAGGCGCCCGGGGTCCAGTCCCGCCGCGGCCTGGTCCTGGTCCGACCGCAGGCTCACCGCCACGGACACGCGGCCGCGGGCCACGTTGTCCTTCAGGAAGTTGCGGATGTCGAGCTCGAACGGTGCCACCAGGCCCGGCAGTTTGAGCGCCACGTCCAGGAAGCGGTGGTTCACCGAGCGCAGTTCCACCGCCACGGTCCAGCGGCCGCAGCGGCCCTCGCCGCTGCCGAAACCGGTCATGCTGAGCATGGGCTCTCCTCGGGTTCGCGTCTACGGATTGGTCGTGCGCAGTGTAGGCGCTGGCCCGGTGCCGGGCAAGGCGAACCGGAACCCGTCCGGCCCGATGGGCGTTGGCACCGGGGCGGCCCGGCGCTATCATGGGCCGCGCACGCCCTTGCCCCCGGCCGCCACGTTCTGCGGAAAGGAATCCGAGATGACGCGGACCCTGTGCCTCGCCCCCGTTCTGGCGATCGCCCTCGCCCTGGCCATCGCCGTCCCCGCCCACGCCGAGCGCCCGCCCCTGGGGCTGCGCGCCGGCTACACCTCCTGGGAAAGCATCCACCAGTTCCATTTCGGCGGCCACGCCAAGCTGGGCGACATCTTCCCCAACGTGGCCCTGGTGCCGGGCCTGGAAGTCGGCCTGGGCGACGACGTGACCATCATCACCGCCAACGGCGACATGGTGTACCGGGTGACCGAGCTGACCCAGGCTCCCTGGGGTCCGTACGTCGGCGGCTCGCTGTCCTTGAACTTCGTGGACAGCGACGCCGGTTCGGACTCGGACCTGGGCCTGTCGGCGGTCGGCGGCACCACCTACCAGCTGGACAACGGCAACGAGGTCTTCGGCGAACTCCGCCTGGGCATCATGGACAGCCCCGGGCTGAAGATCACCGCCGGCTACACCTTCTTCTAGGATGGCCCCGGACGAGCGGCAGCCGCCCGCGCCCCGTCCCTGGACCGAGCACGGCCGGCTTGGCGGTCTGCTGGCCGGCTGGCGCGAGCGCTGGGCCGGCCGCCCCCTGTTCGCCGTCACCGCCGGCGCCGAGTGGGTGCGGCTGCACCTGGAGGGCGCCGAACGCGAGGGCATCCTCCTGGCCGCGGTGCCCGGCGCCCTGGCGATCGCCGCCTGCCGTGGCCGCCTGCCCGCGCCCCTGGAGGCGGCGCTGCCGCCCCGCCGCGACCATCCCCTGCGCCCCTTGCTGGCCGGCGCCGTGCTGCGGGACCTGGGCGTGCTGCCGGAGGACAGGGTCGCGGCCTTCGCCCTGGCCCTGCCCGACGGCGGGACGGTCCACCTGCTGCACCGCCTGTTCGGCGCCCGGGGCGACACCGCGCTCGTCGCCACCGACGGACGGCTGCTGTGGGCGCGGCACCGGCCGCCCCACGCCCTGCTGTCGCGGGTGCCGCCGGGCGGGACCTGGACCATGGGCACCGCTGCCCCGGACGACCTGTCGGCCCCGGCGCTGGACCACCTGGCCCTGGTGCTGGCCGACAGGGACAGCGCCGCCCTGGGCGCCGCGCTGGCCCGCCGCCTGCGCGCCGCCGAGCGCCTGACGGCCAACCTCGCAGCCGACCTGGCCGTTGCCGACCAGGGCGAAGAGCTGCGCCGCCGGGCCGAGGCCCTGGCCGCCCGCCTGCACGAGCTGCGGCCCGGGCAGGCCCGCCTCGAAACCCTCGACCCCAGGGACGGCACGCCGCTGGTGATCGACCTGGACCCGGCCCTGACCCCGGCGGCCAACCTGGACGCGGCCTTCCGCGCCGCACGCAAGGCCGACAAGGGGCGCGGGGTCATCGCCGCGCGCCTGGCCGACGCGCAAAGCGCCTGCGACCACTTGGCCGCCGCCCTGGCTGCGGGCGAAGGCCTACCCGCAGCGCCACCCCTGGAGCGCCTGGCCGCGGTGCAGGCCTGGCGCGGCGCGGTCGGGACCCTCGTGCCCGCGCCGCGCCCGGTGGGCTCGCCCCACGCGCCCGAGGAGCCGGCCCGCCCGTTCCGCCGCTACCGCATCGACGGCCGCTGGGAGGTGTGGATCGGCCGCAGCAACCAGGAGAACGACGAGCTGACCCATCGGGCCAGCCACCCCCGCGACCTGTGGCTCCACGCCCAGGGGGTGCCCGGCAGCCACGTCATCCTGCGCACCGGCGGCCGGCCCGAGCAGGTGCCGCGCGCGGTGGTCGCCAAGGCCGCCGCCCTGGCCGCCCTCTACAGCAAGGCCCGCGACGCGGGCCTGGTGCCGGTGCTGTGGACCGAACGCCGCTACGTGCGCAAGCCGCGCAAGGCGGCGCCGGGGCTGGCGACGACGCTGCGGGCGCAGAGCGTGTTCGCCCAGCCGGAGGTGGCCCCGGGGGTCGAGCCGGCCTAGGCGCGGGCGTGGGGTGGTCAGCCGGTGAAGCGGTCGTGGATGGCGTTCAGCTGGTCGGGGCGGGAGAGGAAGACCTCCACCAGGTCGGGATCGAACTGGGTGCCGGCCTTCTCCCTGAGCGCCTGCATGGTCTCGTCCTGGCTCCAGGCCGCCTTGTAGATGCGGCGGCTGGTCAGGGCGTCGTAGACGTCGGCGATGGCGACGATGCGCGCCGCCAGGGGGATCTCCCGGCCGGCCAGGCCGCGCGGATAGCCGCTGCCGTCCCACCACTCGTGGTGGCAGAGCGCCACCTCGGCCCCCATGGAGATGAGGGTGTACTCGCCGAAGGTCTGCATCAGGCCGCGCAGCAGCTCGGCGCCGGTGACGGTGTGGGTCTTCATGACGCCGTACTCGTCGGCGGTCAGCTTGCCCGGCTTCAGCAGGATCGAGTCGGGGATGCCCACCTTGCCCACGTCGTGCAGGGCGGCCGAGCGGGCGATGGCGTCGATGAACTCCCGGGTGACCTGGTGGTAGCCCATGCGCCCGGCCAGCAACCGCGCCAGGTGGCCGGAGTACTCGCAGATGCGGCTCAGGTGGCCGCCGATGTGGGGATCGCGGATCTCGGCCAGCAGGGCCATGCCGCGGATGACCGCGTCCCGGGAGCGGCTCAGCTCGCCCACCAGGCGCATGTTCTCCAGGGAGTAGGCCATCTGGTCGACGGCCATGCTGCACAGGCCGATGTCCTGGGGCGAGAAGGCCCCCTCGCTGCGGCTGGCGAACTCGAAGACCCCCACCGGACCGTTGTTGGAGATCACCGGCAGGATCAGCACCGCCGCGTGGTCGTCCGAGAGCACGTTCATGCCGGGCTCGGCGTGCTGGTTTTCGGTGTGGACCAGGTACTCCTCGCGGAAGGCCTGGGCGTGGGCGCTGGCCTGGTCGGCGACGGGGATGCGCCTGCCGGTGCGGATGCCGTCGTAGCCCGCGGCGGCCTTGAGCTCCAGCTCGTCGGTGGCGGCGTCGTGCAGGAACAGGGCGCAGGCGTCGCAGCCGATGACCTTGCCGACCCCGCGCACGACCTCGTCGTACGACGTCTCGTCGATGGTCATGCACACCAGCCGCGCGTTGAACGACTGCAGCGCCTGCAGCCGGTCCGGGCCCAGGTCGGGCTCGATACGGGCGCCGGCGGCCGTCAGGACGTCCGGGGCGTGGCTCGTGGTGTTTTCCGGCTCGCGGCTCATCGGCTCATGTCCGTACGATCTCTCCATGCGGCCGGCCGCGGCCGCGGGTGTCCACCGATCTCTCCGAATTACGGTTTCGGCCGCGATCCGGTGGGGCTGTAGGGGAATGTCGCTCCCTCTGGCGGCTCAGCGCAGCCGTTCGATCTCCTCGGCCAGCACGGCCTCCAGCTCGCTTTTCTCGATGGTGCGGTGCAGCTCGCCCTTGCGGTAGATGGCCACCTTGCTGCGCCCGGCGGCGATGCCCAGATCGGCGGCCTTGGCCTCGCCGGGCCCGTTGACGATGCAGCCCATGACCGAGATCACCCGGTCGCCGGGCAGGTCCTTGGCCAGCGCCTCGACCTTGGCCGCCAGGGCCACCACGTCCACCTCGACCCGGCCGCAGGTGGGGCAGGCCACCACCCGGGCGAAGCCCTCCCTCAGGCCCAGGGCCTGCAGCATGTGGAAGGCGGCCGTGATCTCGTGCACCGGGTCGTCGGCCAGGCTGATGCGCACGGTGTCGCCGATGCCCTCGGCCAGCAGCACCGACATGGCCGCCACCGAGCGGGTGGTGCCCGCCAGCAGCGTGCCCGCTTCGGTGACGCCCAGGTGCTGGGGCACGTCGCTCAGTTCGGCGAAGCGCCGGCAGGCCTGGACCACCTCGCCGGGGTCGGAGCTCTTGAGGCTGACGGCCACGTCGTGGAAGCCGACCGCGGCCAGCACCTCCATCTCGTCCAGCGCGCTCTGGACCAGGGCGCCGGCGGGGTCGGTCCTGGCCAACTGTTCGTACCGCCGGTGCAGGCTGCCCCGGTTGACGCCGATGCGGATGGGCACGCCCTTGTCGGCCGCCGCCCGGGCCACCTCGCGCACGTGGTCCCGCGAGCCGATGTTGCCCGGGTTGATGCGCAGCTTGGCCACCCC
>JBHEPC010000038.1:0-3274 GCA_046260475.1 Candidatus Krumholzibacteriia bacterium
GTCCAGCGTGCCCCCGGCCTGGCGGGAGTGGTTCGAGGCCCAGGGCGGCACCGCGCCCTCGGCGGCCGGCTACCACGCCTCCGGCCACGCGGGCGAGCGCGAGCTCTCGGACCAGAACAAGGTCGACCAGCTGGTGCGCAACTACCGGGTGCGCGGCCACCGCCTGGCGCGCCTGAACCCTTTGGCGGACCCGCCCCCACCGCCGCAGGAACTGACTCTGGAGTACTACGGCTTCGGCGACGGCGACCTGGACCGCGTCTTCTCCGCGGGGACCCTCAGCCCCGGCGACATGCTGCCCCTGCGGGAGATCCTGCGCCGGCTGCAGGCCACCTTCTCCCGCTACATCGGCGTGCAGTACATGCACATCGACGACCTGCGGGCGCGCGAGTGGCTGCAGACGCGCATGGAGCCCACGGAGAACCGCATCGAGCTGCACCAGGAAGTGCAGCGGCGCATCCTGCAGCGCCTGATCGACGCCGAGATCTTCGAGGAGTTCATCCAGAACAAGTACCTGGGCGCCAAGCGCTTCAGCCTCGAGGGCGCCGAGACGGTGATCCCGCTGCTGGACATGGCCATCGAGCACGGGGGGCAGCACGGGCTGGACAAGATCGTCATCGGCATGGCCCACCGCGGACGCCTGAACGTGCTGGCCAACATCATGGAAAAGAACCCGCGGAAGATCTTCGCCGAGTTCGAGGACGCCGACCCCGAGCAGTTCCTCGGCCACGGCGACGTGAAGTACCACATGGGCCACCACTCGGACTGGACCACGCGCGAGGGCGACGTGGTGCACCTGTCCCTGTGCTTCAACCCCAGCCACCTGGAGTTCGTCAGCCCGGTGGCGCTGGGGCGGGTGCGCGCCCGCCAGGACCGCATCGGCGACACCGAGCGCGAACGCTCCATGGCCATCCTCATCCACGGCGACGCCTCGTTCATCGGCCAGGGTGTGACCCAGGAGACCCTGAACATGTCCCAGCTGGAGGGCTACCGCGCCGGCGGCGCCCTGCACGTGGTCATCAACAACCAGATCGGCTTCACCACCGACCCCGAGGAGGGGCGCTCGACCCGCTACTGCACCGACGTGGCGAAGATGCTGCAGGCCCCGATCTTCCACGTCAACGGCGAGGACCCCGAGGCGGTGGCCCAGGTGGTGAGCCTGGCCATGGACTTCCGCCGCGAGTGGGCACGCGACGTCATCATCGATATGTACTGCTTCCGCCGCCGCGGCCACAACGAGACCGACGAGCCCTCCTTCACCCAGCCCCTGATGTACGAGGCGATCCGCAAGCGGCCCACCGTGCGCAAGGGCTACCTGGACCGCCTGACCAAGTCCGGCCACCTCACCCTGGAGATGGCCGAGCAGATGACCGTCGACCGCCGCCGCCGCCTGCAGGAGGTCCTGGACGAGGTGCGCGAGGCCAAGCCCACCGGCAAACCGGTGAAGCGCCAGCGCGTGCTGGGCCCGGTGTGGCGCGAGTACCAGGGCGGCCCCGAGCCGGGCGGCCCGCCGGTGCTGACGGGCGTGCCCAGGGCGAAGCTGACGGAGATCCTCGAGTCCCTGGCAATGGTGCCCGCGGACTTCACGCCCCACAGGAAGATCGAGCGCCTGCTGGAGCAGCGCCGCCAGATCGCCCGGGGCGAGCAGCCCGTGGACTGGGCCGCCGCCGAGCAGCTCGCGTTCGGCACCCTGGCCCGGGAGGGGCACCCGGTGCGCCTGAGCGGCCAGGACAGCCAGCGCGGCACCTTCAGCCACCGCCACTCGGTGCTGCACGACGCGCAGAACGGGGCCGAGCACGCGCCGCTGAACCACCTGGCCAAGGACCAGGCGCCCGTCGTGACCCTCAACAGCCCCCTCTCGGAGGTGGGCGTGCTGGGCTTCGAGTACGGCTACAGCCTGACCTATCCCGAGGCCCTGGTCATGTGGGAGGCCCAGTTCGGCGACTTCTGCAACGTGGCCCAGCCCATCATCGACCAGTTCATCACCAGCGGCGAGAGCAAGTGGGGCATGCTGTCAGGCCTGGTGCTGCTGCTGCCCCACGGCATGGAGGGCATGGGCCCCGAGCATTCCAGCGCCCGCCTGGAGCGCTTCCTGAGCCTGGCCGCCGAGGACAACGTGCAGATCGCCTACCCCTCCACGCCGGCGCAGCTGTTCCACCTGCTGCGCCGCCAGGTGTGGCGCCACTGGCGCAAGCCCCTGGTGGTGCTGACCCCCAAGAGCCTGCTGCGCCACGGCGACTGCGTCTCGACCCTGGACGAGCTGGCCGACGGCTTCTTCCACCCCGTGCTGCCCGACCCGGCGGCGCCGGACCCGGAGCAGGTCACGCGGGTGCTCGTCTGCAGCGGCAAGGTGTACTACGACCTGGTGGCCGAGCGCGCAGCCCGCGGCCGCGAAGACGACGTGGCCATCCTGCGCCTGGAGCAGCCGTACCCCCTGCCGGGCAGCACCTTCGTCGAGGCCATGCGCCCCTACCGGGACGAGACCGAGTTCCTCTGGGTGCAGGAGGAGCCGGCCAACATGGGCGTCTGGCCCTACCTGCGCTACCGTTTCGGTGAGCGGCTGCTGGGCCGGCCGCTCCTGGGCGCCTGCCGGCCCGAGGCCGCCAGCCCGGCCACCGGCTCGGCGGCGGCCCACAAGCTCGAGTTCGCCCACCTCATGGACCGGGTGTTCGGCCCGGTCAAGGGGTCGGGGCTGATCACCGGCGCCTGGAGCGCCTAGGCCACAAGGAGAACGATCCCATGCCGGTCGACGTGACCGTCCCCTCCCTCGGGGAATCCATCACCGAAGTGCAGGTGAGCGCCTGGCTCAAGCAGCCGGGCGACGCCGTCGCCCTGGACGAGCCCGTGATCGAACTGGAGAGCGACAAGGCGACGGTCGAGGTACCGGCGCCCGCCGCCGGCGTCGTCGTGGAGATCGTCGCCGAGGTCGGCGCGGTGCTGAAGGTGGGCGACGTGCTGGCGAGGATCGACACCGAGGCGAAGGCCAAGGCCGAGGGCGAGGGCAAGGCCAAGGGCAAGGCCGAGGCCGATGCAGGTGGTGAGGAGGACGGCGAGGCGCCTGACGAGGCCAAGCAGGAGACGCAGGAGAAGCCGGCCGAGCCCGCCGGCGAGGCGGAGGCCGAAGCTCCTGCCGACGCTCCTGCCGACACTCCCGCCGACGCCCCCGCCGACGCCCCCGCCGACGGCAAGCGCGTCATGCCCGCCGCCCGGCGCGTGATGACCGAGCGCGGCCTGGCCGACGACCAGGTCGAGGGCACGGGCCCCGGCGGCCGCGTGT
>JBHEPC010000072.1:0-2502 GCA_046260475.1 Candidatus Krumholzibacteriia bacterium
GGCACCAGCAGCACCGGCGTGCCCACCGAACCCAGGGTTTTCCACAGCGTGACCACCGACTGGGCCCACAGCGCCAGCACGGCCGCCAGCACCGCCACCGCGACCAGCGCCCAGCGCGTGGACCGCAGCGACGCCTCCTCCGACATGCCCCGCGCGCGTCCCACCAGGTCCCGCCCCAGGGTCACGGCCGCCAGGAACGAGTAGCTGTCCACCGTCGACATGATCGTCGCCAGCAGCCCGACCGTGAACACCCCCTGCCAGAACGCCGGCAGCACGGCCGCCGCCAGGGCCGGGAACGCCTCCACCGGGTCGGCCAGGTCCGGCAGCACCGCCCGCGCGTACAGTCCCGCCGTCGTGGTCAGGAAATCGAACACCACCCAGAACCCGATGGCCGCCGCGATCCCTCCGCGCGCCACACCCTCGCTGCGCGCCGCGTAGCAGCGCTGGTAGAAGGCCGGCTCCACCAGGGTGGCCATGGCGATCACGTACCACACCAGCACCGCCTGGGCGCCCAGCCCGCCGTCCCACCGGAAGTGCGAAGAAGGCAGCTCCGCCTGCAGGAACGACCACCCCCCGAACCGGGCCACGCACACCGGCACCAGCACCAGGAACCCGGTGAACATGAGCACGAACTGCACCTTGTCCGTCAGCACGACCGCCCGCAGCCCGCCGCGGAAGACGTAGCCCACCGAAAGGGCGGTGCCCAGCACCACGCCCGCCCACAGGGGCCAGCCCGTGGCGAACCGGACCATCACGCCCAGCATCAGCACGTAGGCCGCCGGCGCGGTCATCACGAACAGCACGAAAGCGCCCACCAGGGCGGCCGGGCGACCGTAGCGGCGCTCCAGCATGTCGGGCACCGTCATCACCGCGGAGCGGCGGGCCCGGCCGGCCAACCAGTAGGCGAACACGCCCGCGTACAGGTAGTAGGGCAGGCCGAACACCAGCCAGTTGGAGATGCCGTGGCGCCAGGTGTACTCGCCGATGCCGAGGATGCCGCCGTACCAGGTGGAGACCAGGGTGGCGACGAAGGCGGGCAGGGTCAGGCGGCGGCCGGCGACGATGTAGTCGGCCGCATCGTCGGTGCGCCCGCGGAAGAGGCGCGCCACGACGAACACGAGGAACAGGACGTAGGCCAGGCCGGCCGCCAGGGACACCGCTACCGCCCCCCGAACGAACCGCCGCGCTGGAGTTCGGGCTCCCGGTCCACGGCCGCGAGCAGCGAACCCTCGGCCACGGTGATCAATAGCGGCGAGACGGCCACGCGGTTGCTCACGGTGGCGAAGCCGCCGGTCTCGAGGGTGTCGCCCAGCAGGGGGAACTCGGCCCCCTCCATGGTCACGCCCCGAGCGGTGCCGGCCAACGGCAGCAGGCTGAAGCGCGTGCCCTCGGGCAGGTCCCAGGACACGGACTCGCCCGTGCCGATGCGCACGGCATCGGCGTAAGGACCGGCGATGCAGACGCGCAGCTCGCCGGCGAAGCGCTCGAGCAGTTGGCAGTTGTACAGGGTGTGGTCCAGGCGCCAGCCCACCGCGCCCAGCAGGACGGCCTCCTTGATGCCACGCTCGGCCAGGTAGATCAGGGCCTTCTCGCTGTCGGTGGTGTCCTGGTCGTCGACCCGCAGGTAGCGCGGACCGTCGCGCCCGTCGATGATGCGGCCGGCGAGGGAGTCGAAGTCGCCGATCACCAGGTCGGGCATCCGCGGCAGTTCGTCGTAGGGATGCCCGGCCGCGTCGGCGCAGACGAAGAGGTCGGCGCCGGTCAGCCAGTAGAACAGCAGCTGCAGCTCCGGCGGCGGGCCGTCGCACAGCACGACGGCCCGCGGGCCGCGCCTGGGGAAGATGGGGCAGGACGCGCCGCCCAGTCCGGACTGATAGTCGTTCATCAGAAGGTGTAGTCCAATCCGACCACGTAGTTGCGCCCCACCGCGGGCGTCAGCCAGTTCTCCTCGTACCAGTATCCCCAGGTTTCGTACTCCGTGTCACCAACATTCCGCACGTGCACGAAGCCGGTGGCGCCGTCCAGTGCCGCCCAGCCCGCCCGGCCCAGGTCCAGCCAGACCGACAGATCCAGGGTGGTCCAGCGGTCGATGGTGCGCTCGGCCAGCCCCGAGTTGTCCAGGTGCTGCCGCCCGGTGTGGCGCACGCGCAGGCGGGTCCGCGCGCCTGCGGGCAAGCGGGTGTCCCAGGCGGCCATGGCCAGGCGGTCGGGGAAGCCGGCGATGGCGTTGCCCGCGTAGTCGTACACCGTGCCGTCCCAGTCGTGGAAGAGGAACTCGTCGAACTCGTCCCAGCTGCGGCTGGCGGCCAGGGACAGGTCGTGGCGGCGGCCGACGCGGGCGCGCAGGCCCAGTTCGAGGCCGCGGTGCAGGGTCGCCCCCGCGTTGCCGCGGATCGAGCTGCCGTCGTCGTTCACGCCGCCGTAGGGCACGATCTCGTCGGTGAAGTCCATCCAGTAGCCGCCGAGGGTGACGCTCACGCGCTCGCCCTGCCAGGCCAGGCC
>JBHEPC010000073.1:0-3746 GCA_046260475.1 Candidatus Krumholzibacteriia bacterium
GGATTCATGGGCGAGCGATCCGTTCCCGGCACGCGTCGGCTGCGCGTCGCCGTCTCCGCCATCTTGCAGGCGTCTTTAGGTATGTCGGCCAGTCTACGCGACGAAACATGCGCTTGGAACCGCGAATTCGGGCAGGGATCATCGGCTGCTCCTCTGGAGCGAGGCGGTTGGAACGAGTGGCCCGGCACAACTGCCCGCCGGCCCCCCCAAAACCTTGCTCATCTCCCCAGACCGCCTATCATAATACTGAGGAATCATGAAGAAAACCGAGCCGAAAAACCTGTATGTCCTGCTGCTCAGCATCCACGGACTGATCCGCGGCCACGACCTGGAACTGGGTCGCGATGCGGACACCGGCGGGCAGACCAAGTACGTCGTCGAACTGGCGCGGGCGCTGGGTGCGCACCCGCGCGTCGGCCGCGTCGAGTTGCTCACGCGGCGCGTTGTCGATCCCCAGGTCAGCGACGACTATGCCGCGCGCGAGGAGGACCTGGGCGACGGCGCGCGCATCGTGCGCATCGATTGCGGCGAGGAGGGGTATGTCCCGAAGGAGGAGCTCTGGGACAGCCTGGACAGCTTCTGCGACCGCACCCTCGAGTACCTGCGCCGCCGGGATCGCCTGCCCGACGTCATCCACAGCCACTACGCCGACGCGGGCTACGTGGGCGCGCAGCTGTCGCGCCAGCTGGGGCTGCCGTTGGTGCACACGGGGCACTCCCTGGGCCGGGTCAAGCGCCGCCGGCTGCTGGCGGCGGGCCTCAAGCGCGAGGAGTTGGAGAAGCGCTACCGCATCTCCCGGCGCATCGCCGCCGAGGAGGAGACCCTCGGGCTGGCCGACCTGGTGATCACCAGCACGCACCAGGAGATCGAGGCCCAGTACGGGCTGTACGACTTCTACGTGCCCGAGCGCATGCGCGTCATCCCGCCGGGGGTGGACCTCGAACGCTTCCACGAGCCGCTGGGCAACGAGCGACAGTCGACCATTTACGGCGAACTGAAGCGCTTTTTGGCCAAGCCCGAGAAGCCCATCATCCTGGCCCTCTCGCGGCCGGACCGGCGCAAGAACATCACCACCCTGGTCGACGCCTACGGCGGCTCGCGGCGGCTGCAGGAGCTGGCCAACCTGGTGGTCGTCGCCGGCAACCGCGACGACATCGCCGACCTGGACCGGGGGGCGCGCGAGGTGCTGACGGACATCCTGCTGGCGGTCGACCGCCACGATCTGTACGGCAAGGTGGCCTACCCGAAGCACCACCGGGCCGACGACGTGCCGGTGCTGTACCGCCTGGCCGCCCTTTCGCGCGGCGTGTTCGTCAACCCGGCGCTGACCGAGCCCTTCGGCCTGACCCTGCTGGAGGCCGCCGCCTGCGGCGTGCCGTTGGTGGCGACCGAGGACGGCGGGCCCGTCGACATCATCGAGAACTGCCGCAACGGGCACCTGGTCGATCCCCTCGATCCGGAGGGGATGGCGCGGGCCATGCTGAGGGTGCTGGAGGACCCGGAGCATCACCGCGAATTGGCGCAGAACGGCCTGGAAGGGGTGCGCCGCCACTACTCGTGGCAGGCCCACACCGATGCCTACGTCGAGGCGGTCGCCCCCCTGGTCGAGGCGACGCCGCCGCGGCCGGAGCCGGTGCCGTGGTCGGGGCAGTTCCGCGACCGCGCCATCTTCACCGACCTGGACAAGAACCTCGTCGGCGACAAGGCCGCCCTGGACGAGTTCATCGCCCTGATGGGGCGCAAGCGCCGGCGGGCGACCTTCGGCATCGCCACGGGCCGGCGCCTGGACTCGGCGCTGCGGCTGCTGCGCAAGCTGGGCATCCCGCGCCCGGACGTGCTGATCACCAGCCTGGGCACCGACATCTACTACGCGCCCGACCTGACCCGCGACACCCAGTGGCGCGAGCACATCGACCACCTGTGGCATCCGCGGGCGGTGGGCCGCCTGCTGGACGAGCTGCCGGGCCTGAAGCGCCAGCCCGCCGCCGAGCAGGGCGAGTTCAAGCTGAGCTGGTACATCGACCCGACGGTGGCGCCGTCGCTGGACGAGATCAACCGCCTGCTGCACCAGAACGAGCAGACGGTCAACGCGATCCTGTCGTTCGGGCAGTTCCTGGACGTGGTGCCCGTGCGCGCGTCCAAGGGCGCGGCCCTGCGCTGGTTCGCCGTCCAGCGCGAGGTGCCGCTGGGGCGGGTGCTGGCGGCCGGCGGCTCGGGTGCCGACGAGACCATGATGCGCGGCGACACCCTCGCCGTGGTGGTGGCCAACCGCCACCACGAGGAGCTGTCCGAGCTGACCGGCAGCCGCGACATCTTCTTCGCCAAGCGGCCCCACGCGGGGGGCATCCTCGAGGCCATCGACCATTACGATTTCTTCGGCGAATGCCGGGTGCCCGCGCCATGAGCCGCCTGCTGCTGGCCACCGATCTGGACCGCACGCTGCTGCCCAACGGCGCGGCCCCCGAATCCCCGCGCGCCCGGGAGCGTTTCGCACATCTGGCCGCCCATCCGGACGTGACCCTGGTCTACGTCACCGGCCGCGACCCCGGCCGCGTGGACGAGGCCATCGCCACCTGGGAGGTGCCCCGGCCCGATGCGCTGATCGCCGACGTGGGTGCGACCATCGCCGGGCCCGGCCCCGGCGGCTGGGAGCGCTGGCCGGGCTGGGACGAGGCCATCGCCCCGGACTGGGGTGGCCACGACGCCTCCGACCTCGCCGCCCTGCTGCAAGGCGAGCCGGGCCTGGCGGAGCTGCGCCTGCAGGACCCGTCGCGCCAGGGCCGGTGGAAGTTGAGCTTCGAGGTCGCGCCCGACGGGCCGCTGCCGCAGCTGGCGGGGCTGATCCGCGACCGCCTCGCCGCGTCGGGCGTGCGCGCCGGCGTGATCTTCAGCCGGGACGACGCCCTGGGCGTCGGCCTGGTGGACGTGCTGCCCGCGTCGGCGGACAAGCACCGCGCCCTGGAGTTCGTCATGGCGCGCCTGGGCTTCGGCCTGGGCGAGACCGTCTTCGCCGGCGACAGCGGCAACGACCTGGAGGTGCTGGCCGGGCCCGTGCCCGCGGTGCTGGTGGCCAACGCCAGCCCGGAGTTGCAGGCGATCGCGCGCCGCGAGGCCGACGCCGCCGGCCACGGCGACCTGCTGTACCTGGCCCGCGGCGGCTTGCCGGGCTTGAACGGCAACTACGCCGCGGGCATCCTCGAGGGTGTCCTGCACTACCATCCGGCCTGGGCCGCCCACATCAAGGAGTCCGCATGACCGCCGCCGCGCCCCGCCCCATCGTCTTCGGCGAGGTCCTGTTCGACCGCTTCCCCGACGGCAGCGCCGTCCTGGGCGGCGCCCCGCTGAACGTCGCCTGGAACCTGCAGGCCCTGGGCCTGGCACCCCTGCTGGTCACCCGGGTGGGCGAGGACGAGCTGGGCGAGCGCATCGCCGCCGCCATGGCCGACTGGGGCCTGGACACCGCCGGCCTGCAGCGGGACCCGCGCCAGCCCACCGGCACGGTCGAGGTCACGTTGGATGGGGGCGAGCCGCGCTACGCCATCGCCGCCGGGGTGGCGTATGATTTCATCGCCGCCGAGGCGGTGCCCGCCCCGGCGCCGGGCGACCTGCTGTACCATGGCAGCCTGGCCCTGCGCACCGCCGTGCCCCGCCTGGCACTGGACCGCCTGCGGGCCCAGGCCACCGGGGGCAGTCTGGTGGACGTGAACCTGCGCTCCCCGTGGTGGGAGCGCGAGACGGCGCTGGAG
>JBHEPC010000090.1:0-3032 GCA_046260475.1 Candidatus Krumholzibacteriia bacterium
GTGCGGTGATCCCCGGCTGGGTCGATCCCCACACCCATGCCGTCTTCGGCCGCACCCGCCAGGACGAGTACGAGCGGCGCCTGCGCGGGGAGACCTACCTGCAGATCGCGGCCGCGGGCGGCGGCATCCACAGTTCGGTCCGCGACCTGCGCGGGCGCAGCGAGGACGAACTGGTGGCGCTGACGGTGCCCCGCCTGCAGGAGATGCTGCGCCACGGCACCACCACCGTCGAGATCAAGAGCGGCTACGGCCTGGATCTCGAGGACGAGCTGAAGATGCTGCGGGCCGCCGGCCGGGCCGGCGCCCTGGCGGGCATCCGCGTGGTGCGCACCTGCCTGGCGGCCCACGAACTGCCCCGGGAGTACGCGGACCGCCGGGCCGACTACGTGCGCCTGGTCACCGACGAGATCCTGCCGCGGGTGGTCGCCGAGAACCTGGCCGAGCGCTGCGACGTCTTCTGCGAGCCCACGGTGTTCACCCTGGCCGAGACCGAGACGATCCTGGTGCGGGCCCGCGAACTGGGCCTGGGCCTGACGGTCCACGCCGACGAGCTGGCGTCCTACGGCGGCGCCGCCCTGGCCGCGCGGCTGGGGGCGTCCTCGGCCGACCACCTGATCCGCATCGACCCCGCCGGACGGGCGGCCCTGGCCGCCGGCCGCACCGTGGCCACCTTCCTGCCCGGAACCGTCTTCACGTTGGGCCTGGACCACTGGCCCCCGGCTCGGGCCATGGTCGACGAGGGCTGCGCCGTGGCCCTGGCCACGGACTTCAACCCCGGCAGCTGCCCCATCCTCTCCATGCCCCTGATCACGGCCATTGCCTGCACCCAGCTGCGCCTGTTGCCGGCCGAGGCCCTGGTCGCCGCCACCCTCAACGCCGCCTGGGCCCTGGGCCGCCAAAACGAGGTGGGCTCCCTGGCCCCGGGCAAGGCCGCCGATTTCGTGATCCTGGACGGGGACGATCACCGCCTGGTGCCCTACCGGGCGGGCCACAACCCGGCCCTGCGGGTTTTCGTGGCCGGGCGCGAGACCGGCGGCGGGGCCGCGGGCTGAGATTCCCCGTCCGGCCGTATCTTTCCCCTCAACCCGGCCCCGCCCGGGGCGAAGTAAGGTCAAGGCCGCCGCCCAGCAGCGGCGCCGGGAGCCCGGATCAGCACCGTAGAGCCGCTCGTGCGGGGGTCGCCTCTTGTCCAAACTCAGCCAGCTCAAGCAGGAAGCCTATCAGGCCGCCAAGAAGCGGAACTGGCAGCAGGCGGTCGCCGTCTACGAGCGCATCCTCGAGCTGGACAAGAACAACCCGACCGTGATCAACGAGCTGGGGGACGTCTGCCTCAAGTGCGGCGACACCCCGGCGGCGATCAAGCACTTCCTGAACGCGGCGGCCAAGTACCGGAACACCGGGCTGATGAACAACGCCGTGGCGATCTACAAGAAGATCCTCCGCTACGACGCCGACAATCTGAACGCCCACTGGTATCTGGCCGAGACCCGGGCCTCCCAGGGCCTGAGCGTCGAGGGCGAGAACCACGGGCTGCACTTCCTGGAGAGCTCCGGGAGCGTCAGCGGCGATCTGAAGGAGATCTTCCTCAAGCGCTGCAACCAGCTTTTCGAGCTGTACTCCGAGAGCGACCCCATCCTCGAGCGGCTGGTGCAGATCTTCCGCATGTGGAAGATGCCCCTGGAGGCATCCCGCGCGGCGATCCTCCTGGCCTGCCGCGCCTGGGACGCCGGCAACGGGGACGAGGCCCGCCGGTCGGTGGCGCAGGCGGTGGCCCAGGCCCAGACCGTGCAGAACTACCCCGAGTACGCCCAGTGGCTGCGCCGGGTGCAGCCCCAGGGCGACGCCGGTGCCGCGGCCTTCAGCGACTTCGGCCAGGTGAGCCTCGACGCCCCCGCGCCGGGCGCGGACGCTGCCGTGCGCAGCGAGGGCGCGGACGACATCATGGCCGTCAGCGACGACGGCGACGATGACGATGCCATCGCCATCGACGACACCATCAGCATCGACGACGACGACACCATCAGCATCGACGAGGGTGCCGCCGACTTCGACGCCCTCATCGCCGAGGCCACCAGCCAACTGGCCGGCCGCACGGGGCAGGCCGCGCCGCGTCCACAGGCAACGCAGGACGATGCGGCCGACGACCCGGACGCTGCCGCCGCCGTCGCCGCGACAAGCGCGGAGCCCGCCGCGGCCGCCAAGCCGTTCGACCTGCTGGCGGAGATCCTCGCCGAAGACTCGAACTTCCTGGCTGGGGGCGACAGCTCCCAGCTGGAGTCCATCACCCGCGAGATCGGCACCCAGGTGGGCGGCGAAGAGAGCGACCAGGACCCGGCCAGCCTCTACGAGATGGGCACCGTCTACCTGGAGATGGGCATGCACCTGCAGGCCTGCGAGAGCTTCGCCAAGGCCACCGGCGCCGGCGAGCGGTCCTACGCCCTGCGCGCCTACGAGATGTGGGGCGTCACCCTGCAGCGGGCCGGCCGCTTCGACGAGGCCATCGAGGTGCTGCGCCGCGGCCTGGGCGCGGCCCCGGAGGATTCCCCCGAGCACCTGGGCCTGCTCTACAACATGGGCAAGTCCTTCGAGGCGGCCGAACGGGGCGACGAGGCCGCGCGTGCCTACGAGGAGATCCACGCCAAGGATCCCGGCTACCTGGACGTGGCCCGCCGCCTGGCCCGTCTGACCGCCGTCTGACCGCCGTCCGACCCCGTCCGCCCTGCGCGCCGCGCCGCCCCGCCGATGGAACCTTGCCCGCGCCGGGCGGTTCTCCTAAGATGCCGCCATGGATGCACCCGCACGCTCCCCGCGCCGCGAAAGACCGGTCCGGCAGCCCGTCCTGCTGGGCCTTTTTGCTGGCGTGGGGGTGGCCGCGGGCTACCTCCTGGCCGGCGTGCCCGGGGTCGAGTTGATGACCCTCGTGGCCTGCCTGGCGGGCGTGGCCCTGGGCCCGGCGGGCGGCGCCCTGGCCGGCGGCCTGGCCGAGGCGGTCTACTCCCTGGGCTCGCCCTACGGCGTGGCGGCGCCGCCGC
>JBHEPC010000122.1:0-3689 GCA_046260475.1 Candidatus Krumholzibacteriia bacterium
GGCCTGGCCGCCCAACTGGACCGTTTGGGCCCGGACGAGCCCGTCCGCGTCCTGGTGGTCCTGCACGAGCAGGCCGACCTGCCCGCCCTGGACCGCCGGCTGAGGGCCGAGAAGGCGGCCACCGCCGACGCCGTCCGCGCCCTGGCCCTGCACCCGGACGTGGCGCGCATCGAGCCGGACCTGGTGGTCGAGTTGATCGAGCCGGCGGCCTCGGCCAAGGCCGGAGCCGAGAAAGGCGCCGGCCCCGACAAGGCCGACGTCGGCCTGGTTCCCGGCGTGCGCGCCGTGGGCGCCCCGCGGGTCTGGCAGGAACTGGGCATCGACGGCACCGGCGTGGTCGTCGGCATCCTCGACACCGGCGTGGACGGCACCCCCCCCGCCTTGGCCGCCCGCTGGCGGGGCAACTTCGCCCCGGCCGCCGAGTGCTGGTTCGACGGGGCCGGGCTCGGGGACACCGCCTTCCCCGTCGACCGCCACTACCACGGCACCCACGTCATGGGCATCCTGGCGGGCCAGGCCCCCGGCGACACCATCGGCGTGGCGCCCGGCACCCTGTGGATCGCCGCCAACGTCATCAACCATCCCGGCAGCAACGAGGAGTTCGACAACGGGGTCATCGCCTCCCTCGAATTCATGGCCGATCCCGACGGCGACCCGGCCACCAGCGCCGACGTGCCCGCCGTCGTCCACAACAGCTGGGGCGTGAGCGAGGCCTTCGAAGGCTACTTCGACTGCGACAGCCGCTGGTGGGACGTGATCGACGCCGTGGAGACGGCCGGCATCGTGCTTACCTGGTCGGCGGGCAACGAGGGGCCCGGCCCCGGGACCCTGCGCTCCCCGGCGGACCGGGCGTCCTCGCCCCTGAACGCCTTTGCGGTGGGCTCGGTGGCCCCCGTGGCGCCGCATGCGGTCAGCAGCTTCTCCAGCCGTGGCCCCTCCGGCTGCGGCGGGGCCGACGCCATCAAGCCCGAGGTCATGGCCCCCGGCGACGACGTGCTGAGCGCCCGCCCCGGCGGCGGCTACCAGTACCTGAGCGGCACCTCCATGGCCGGCCCCCACGTGGCGGGCATCGTCGCCCTGATGCGCGCCTCGAACCCCGACGTGGACGTGGCCACCATCAAGCAGGCCCTCATGGACACGGCCCTGGACCTGGGCCCGGCCGGCGAGGACAACGACTCGGGCTGGGGGCTCGTCGACGCCTACGCCGCCGTGACGGCGGTCATGGGCGGGGTGGGCGAGGTCACCGGCACCGTCACCGACCAGGCCACGGGGCTGCCCGTGGCCGGGGCCCAGGTGCGCCTGGACGGCGGCTACCATCTGGACACCACCGGCGCCGACGGCGTCTACCGGCTGGTCCTGCCCGCGGGGGCGGCCACGTTCACGGTGAAGGCCTTCGGTTACGTCGACGGCAGCCTGCCGGTTGCCGTGCCCGACGGGGGCATCGTCACGGCCGACCTGGCCCTGGCGCCGCGGCCGCTGGCCGCGGTCACGGGCACCGTCACCGGGCCGGAAGGCGAGACCGTCGCCGGCGCCACGGTGGCCGCCGAGGGGACGCCGGTGCCGCCGGCCGTCACCGACGCCGCCGGCGCCTACGGGCTGGACCTGCCTGCGGGCCCGGACCAGGTCTACACCCTGCGGGCCCGCGCGGCCGGCTACGGCAGCGCGGTGCAGACGGTGGCGGTCACCGGACCGCTGACGGTGGACATCGTCCTGCCGCCCCTGACCGCCGAGGACTTCGAAACCGGTGACTTCACGAGCTACGCCTGGCAGCAGGGCGGCGACACCGGCTGGCAGATCGACGGGACGATGGTCCAGGAGGGCTCCTTCAGCGCGCGCAGCGGCACCGTCGGCAACTACGGCCTCAGCCGCCTGAGCCTGGCCTACGAGGTGCTGGACGCGGGCGAACTCGCCTTCCAGTACCGGGTCTCCAGCGAGGCCGCCTACGACTACCTGCGCTTCTACGTGGACGGAGCCCTCGTGTCCTCCTGGTCGGGCGAGGTGCCCTGGACCCGGCACGTGCACGCGCTGTCCGCCGGACCCCACACCCTGATGTGGTCCTACGAGAAGGACGAGTCGGTGGCCGCAGGGGACGACGCCGCCTGGCTGGATCTGATCGAGCTGCCCGCCCAGGCCACGCCGCTGGTGCCCCTGGCCGTGGTGCAGCCGGCTGCGGTGGCCCTGACCGTGGGCCCGGACGGGACGGCCGCGCTGCCGCTGACCGTAGCCAACGACGGCGACGCCGACCTGGAGTTCAGCGTCAGCGCCGGGGCGCAGCCCGCGGTCCTGGCGGTGGAGAACCCGGTCAAGCACCTGCCCCTGCAGAAGACCGCCGTCGACGACCGCACCGCCGTCGTGCGCACCGCCGGCGCCGGCGGCCCGGACGTCTTCGGCTACGAGTGGCTGGACAGCGACCATCCCTACGGCCCGGCCTACGCCTGGGTGGATATCGCCGCCGACGGGCAGCCGGTGGCGCTGGCCGACGACCAGAACACCGGCCCCTTCGAGCTGGGCTTCGCCTTCCCCTTCTACGGGGCGTCGTACACCCAGGTGCGGCTCTGCGGCAACGGCTTCCTCAGTTTCACCTCCACGAGCAACGCGTGGGCGAACCAGGGCATTCCCGACGCCGTCGAGCCCAACAACCTGGTGGCGCCCTTCTGGGACGACCTGGCTCCCAACCTGGGGGGGCAGGTGTACGTGCGCGCCGACGCCGGCCGCTTCATCGTCCAGTTCCAGGACGTGCCCCACTACGGCGCGCCCGCGGTGACGGAGACCTTCCAGGCGATCCTCTACGCCGACGGCGCCATCGTCTTCCAGTACGCCGCGGTGGGTAACGACGGTGGCTGCACCGTGGGCATCGAGAACGGCTCGGGCAACGACGGCCTGCTGGTGCAGTTCAACAGCGCGGGTTCCCTGCGGGACGAACTGGCCATCCGCCTGGCCGCCGTGCCGCCGCCGACCTGGCTGACCGCCGCGCCCGCCACGGGGACGGTGCCGCCCGGCGGCCAGGCGACGGTCACCGTGACCTGCGACGCGGCGGGCCTGGCGATGGGTGACCATGGGGCCTACCTCAGCCTGGTGACCAACGACCCGACCCAGCCGGTGCTCGCCGTGCCGGTGACCCTGACGGTGAGCGAGCTGTCGGACGCACGGCCGCCCGTGCCCCTGGCCCTGGTCTTCCGGGGCGCGGTGCCCAACCCGTTCAACCCGGCCACGGAGATCCGCTTCGAGCTGCCGGCCGAGGCCCGCGTCTCCCTGCGGGTCTACGACGTGGCCGGGCGCCTGGTACGCACCCTCGCGGCCGGTCGGCTGCCCGCCGGTTCCCACGCCGTGCGCTGGGACGGCCGCGACGACCGGGGCCGCGGCGCGGCCTCGGGTACCTACGTGGCGCGGCTGGTGGTCGACGGTGTCCCGGTGGCGCGGTCCATGACGCTGCTACGCTGAGATTCTGCGGCCAAACTCGCCTGGTGCCGGCGGTCCTGCGGGATCGCCGGTTTCCTTTTGGGTGGACGCGCCGTAAAGTGAGCAGACCACCGCACCCCAGACCCGGAAGGATCGCCATGACCCGCACGCTGCCTGTGCTGCTGCTGATCGGTGCCCTGCTCGCACCCGGTGCCGCCGTCGCCACCGAGCTGCAGGCGGGCTGGACCCGCGCCGACCTCGGCCTGGACCAGGACGGCGACGGGTTCATG
>JBHEPC010000106.1:0-2619 GCA_046260475.1 Candidatus Krumholzibacteriia bacterium
TCCTGCCGCACGATCTTGCGGCTGCACCCGGCGCCGGCCGCCAGCAGCGCCACCAGGACCAGCATCGTCCACCGCGTCATCTCAGCCGTTCCTTCCCGGCTCGCCGGCCGCCACCGGCTCGCCCTGCGCCGCGGCCGCGGCGATGACCGCGACCATGCCGTCGCTCGTCGTCTCGGCGAACACCGCCTTGCGCAGGCGGGCCGCGCCCGGCAGGCCCTTGAAGCAGCCGGCCACGTGCTTGCGCACGGTCTGGCTGCCGATCCGCTCGCCCTTGGCGGCGACCTCGCCGCGGATGTGCTCGATGACGACGGCGCACATCGCCGCGAAGTCCGGCGCCGCGTAGTCCGTGCCCTCGTCCACGGCCTTCATCTGCGCGAAGAGCCAGGGGTTGCCGATGGCGCCGCGGGCGACCATCACGCCGTGGCAACGGGTGTGGCGCACCAGCCGGGCGTAGCTCTCGCCGTCGGTGACGTCACCGTTGCCGATCACGGGGATGTCCAGGGTCTCGACCAGGTCGGCGATGCGGTCCCAGTTCGCCTCGCCCCGGTAGAGCTGGGCGCGGGTGCGGCCGTGCATGGTCACCCAGGGCAGGCCCAGCTCCTGCAGCAGCAGGCCCACCTCCCGGTAGTTGACGCTGTCCTCGTCCCAGCCGGTGCGGATCTTGGCCGTGACCGGCACCGTGCTGGCCTCGACCACCGCACGCACGATGCGCTCGAGCAGGGGCACGTCCGCCAGCAGGGCGCTGCCGCCGCACTTCTTGACGACCTTCTTGACCGGGCAGCCGAAGTTGATGTCCAGGACGTCCATCCGGTGGCTCATGAGCAGGTGCGCGGCCTGGCCCATGGGCTCCGGGTCCGAGCCGAAGATCTGCACCCCCACCAGCCCCTGCTCGCCGTCGGTGTCGACCAGCTTCCAGCTGCCCTGGCCGCCGTAGGTCAGGCCGGTGGCCGAGACGAACTCACAGAACCCGATGTCCGCGCCGAAGCGCCGGCACACGGTGCGGAACGGCCGGTCGGTGACACCCGCCATGGGCGACAGGAAACGGCGCGTGTCCGCGAGCCAGGGCAGGCGGGGGTCCAGGCGGACCGGTTTGCGGGGCAGCGGGGCGGGCACGGGATCCTCCGGGATGCGGGGCGCAGGGCGGGGTGACCGGAAGGAAAGGTTAACCCACGGCCGGTCCGGCCGCAACGCGCCGCCCGCCGGCGGCCGTCAGGGGCAGCGCTGGCCCAGGGCCTGGCTCATGCGGCCGGCGTCCGAGATGTTGATCACCCCGTCCCAGACGAAGTCGCTGCGGTAGGCGTAGGCGCCGTGGAGATCCTGGGTGAAGAGCCCGGCGTCGGGCAAGGCGACCTGGCCGTCGCCGTTGAGGTCGGCGCTGGTGACACCCAGCAGCAGTTCGCCCTGCCCCATGCTCGCGTCCCCGTTGACCAGGACCAACAGCCGCACGCCCGTGTCCCGGTCCAGGCTGCCGCCCACCCGCAGCGGCAGCGCCCAGCCGGTGCGGCCTTCGGCGTCGGTATTGGCGTCGGCGACGGTGCCGCCCGGGCAGGCGACGAGGGCGCCGTCGCTGGCCTCCAGCCAGATGTCCTCGGCCGGGAAGTGGGCGACGGGCGTGCCCCAGGGTGGTTCGTCGGAGTAGAGGATGATCTCCAGGCCGGCATCGAGGTCGGTGCCCCCGAAGCCGTCCGCCGCGGCGAAGGACGAACCGCCGCCGGCCGGCGTGCAGAACAGGGAGGCGGGCTGGGCGGGCGCCCGCACCACCTCGACCCAGGGCAGGTACGGGACGACAGCCGTGTCGTCCAGGGCCGCGGCGGGCGCGGCGGCCTGGGCGGCCAGCAGGACCAGCAGGCAGGCGATCATGGCGTGGCCTCCAATCCCCGGTGGCGCGGCCGGGGCGGCCTCGCCTAGAATGCCGCCGACCCCAACCGGAGCGCCCTGTGGCAACGAGCTCAGCATACCACCTCTGCTTCGTCGATTCCATGCGCAGCTGGGGCGGGGCCGAGGTCTGGATCCTCGAGACGGCCCTGGCCCTGCGGACCCGCGGCCACGCGGTCAGCGTCGTGGCTCAGCCCGGCAGCGAGCTGCTGCGCCGCTGCCGGCAGGCCGGGGTGCCGGCGGCCGCCGTCCCGATCCGCTGCGACGGCGCGCCCTGGACCATCGCCCGGCTGGCTTGGCATTTCCGCCGGGCGCGCGTGACGGCGGTCGTCGCCAACCTGAGCAAGGACCTGAAGGCCGCGGCCGTGGCCGGCCGCCTGGCAGGCGTGCCCGTGATCCTGGGCAACTGGGAGAGCGACTTTCCCCTGAAGGACAAGGCCTACTACCGCTGGTACTTCGCGCGGCTGGCGACGGGCCTGCTGGTGGCTTCGGCCGCGACGCGGCGCACCGTGCTCGGGTCCACCGCCTGGCTCGACCCCGCGCGGGTGCACCTGCTGCCCAAGGGCATCGACACCGACCGCTTCCGGGCGGGCCCGCCGCATGACGGCCCGCCGGTCGCGGGCTTCCTGGGCCAGTTCATCGTGCGCAAGGGGCTGCGGGAGATCATGGCGGCGTGGACGACCGTGGACGCTGAGGACCATCCGCGTGCGCCGCGGCTGCGCCTGGCGGGCGAAGGGCCCCTGG
>JBHEPC010000118.1:0-2763 GCA_046260475.1 Candidatus Krumholzibacteriia bacterium
GGATGCGACCGCCGCGCATCATACCCCACGGGACCGGGCTGGGGAATGGCCTTGGTCAGGTGGCGTCGCCGCGGGACCCGTGCGTGTTCGCCACACCTGGGTCTGACTGTAGCGACAGCACCACACATGCGGGGTGGTTGCCGGCGCCCGCCCGCCGTGCCGCTCTTGACACGCCCCCGCCCTGGCGCCTTACTGGCTGAAAACGCGTCACCGAAAGGACACCGACCCATGCCCGACCCCCGCACCCTCCGCGGCCGGACCGTGCTGGTGACCGGCGCCAGCCGGGGCATCGGCCGCGCCATTGCCCTGCGCGCAGCGCAGGACGGCGCGAACGTGGTGATCTGCGCCAAGACCACGACCGAGCATCCCAAGCTGCCCGGCACCATCGCCGACGCCGCGGCCGAGTGCGAGCGGGCCGGAGGCAAGGCGCTCGCCGTCAGGACCGACCTGCGCTTCGAGGAGGAGATCACGGCCGCGGTCGCCGCCGCGGTCGAGGCCTTCGGCGGGATCGACGTCGTGGTCAACAACGCCAGCGCCCTGGGGCTGTCCGGCACCCTGGAGACCACCACGAAGATGTACGACCGCATGCACGGCATCAACGCCCGCGGCAGCTTCCTGGTCACCCGCGAGGCCCTGCCCCACCTGCTCGTGGCCGAGAACCCCCACGTATTGAACATCGCCCCGCCGCTGTCGCTGCGACCGAAGTGGTTCGCCGGCCACGCCGCCTACACCGCCGCCAAATACGCCATGAGCATGTGGGTGCTGGGCATGAGTGCCGAGTTCGCCGAGCGCGGCGTGGCCTTCAACGGCCTGTGGCCGCGCACGACCATCGCCACCGCCGCGGTGCGCAACCTGCTGGGCGGCCAGCAGATGGTGGACGCCAGCCGCGAGCCGGCCATCATGGGCGACGCCGCCTGGGCGATCGTCACCCGCCCGGCGGGCACCTGCACGGGCAACTTCTTCACCGACGAGGAGGTCCTGCGCGAGGAGGGCGTCACCGACTTCGACCGCTACGCCGTCAAGCCCGGCACGCCCCTGTGCCCGGACTTCTTCCTGGACTGAGCCGCGGAGGCGCGCACGCGATGACCAAGACCAAGATCATCTGCACCATCGGCCCGGCCAGCCGCTCGCCCGAGGTGCTGGAGAAGCTGATCCAGGCCGGCATGAATGTCTGCCGTCTGAACTTCTCCCACGGCAACCACGAAGAGCACGCCGCTTTGATCCGCCACATCCGCGCCGCGTCGGCCAAGCTGGCCGTGCCCGTGGCCATCCTGCAGGACCTGGCCGGGCCCAAGATCCGCACCGGCGCCATCGCCGGCGGCGGCACGGTCACCCTCGTGCCGGGCGCGCGCCTGGTCCTGACCAACCGCAGCGTTCCGGGCGATGCGCAGGAGGTGGGCCTGACCTACGCCGACCTACCCTTGAACGTGCGCGCCGGCGACACCATCCTGCTGGCCGACGGCGCCATGCAGCTGAAGGTGGAGTCGACCACCGACACGGACGTGAACTGCATGGTCGAGGTGGGGGGCGAGCTGGGCAGCCACAAGGGCATCAACCTGCCCGGCCGCTCCATCAACGCGCCCACCCTCAGCGACAAGGACAAGGCGGACCTGACCTTCGGCCTGGCGCAGGGGGTGGACTGGATCGCGCTCAGCTTCGTGCGCACCGCCCACGACGTGGAGACGGTCAAGCGGCGCATCGCCGCGGCGGACCGGGACACGCCGCTGATCGCCAAGATCGAGAAGTTCGAGGCCCTGGACAACATCGACGAGATCATCGCCGCCGCCGACGGGATCATGGTCGCTCGCGGCGACCTGGGCGTCGAGATCCCCCTGGAGCGCGTGCCCCGCGCCCAGAAGCTGCTCATCGCGAAGACCAACGCCGCCGCCAAGCCGGTGATCACCGCCACCCAGATGCTCAAGTCCATGGTGGACAGCCCGCGGCCCACGCGGGCCGAGGTGACCGACGTGGCCAACGCCATCTACGACGGCACCGACGCCATCATGCTCTCGGAGGAGACGGCCGTGGGCCGTTATCCCGTGCGGGCGGTCGAGGTGATGACCAGGGTGGCCGCGGACGTGGAAGGCGCGTTCGACTACGACGGCTGGCTGGACCGCCACGAGAACGACACCAAGCTCACCTTCAGCGCCGCCGTCGCCCACTCGGCGGTCGAGATGGCCCGGGACATCCGCGCCGCGGCCATCATCACCTGCACCACCAGCGGCAGCACGACCCGCCTGGTGGCCCGCTACCGGCCGGCGCAGATGCTGCTGGCGATCACACCCCACGAGCAGACGGCCCTGCGGCTGGCCCTGGTCCACGGCGCCGTGCCGGTGGTGGTCGACTTCGCGGGGGACGCCCAGGAGATGGAGCGGGTGGCGGTGGCGGCGGCGCTGCAGGGCGGGTTCGTCAAGCCGGGGCAGCCGGTGGTCATCACCGCGGGCCTGCCGTTCCACGTGGCCGGGACGACGAACCTGATCAAGGTGGCCACGGCCGAGTGGAGCTGACCCGGGGGTTCGCCGGCCAGGGGGCAAAGTCGGGTCAGGATCCCGGCGGAGGCTGCCGCCGGCCCGTCGGCAGCACGTCCCGGAAGACCACGCCGTAGATCTCCCAGGTGGTCACGAACAGGGCCGCGACGATGGGCCCGATGATGAAGCCCAGCAGCCCGAACAGGGCGATCCCGCCCAGGGTGGCCAGCAGGATCAGCAGGTCCGGCAGCTGGGTGTCCCTGCCCACCATGCGCGGCCGCAGGAAGTTGTCGAT
>JBHEPC010000119.1:0-12711 GCA_046260475.1 Candidatus Krumholzibacteriia bacterium
GGCCGCCGGTGGCGCCGCTGCTCACTCTATTCAAGGCCCCTGGCAAGGCCCAGCCTCGTCCGCCCATCGCCCCCCGCCAGCCCATCCGAAGGCCCCCCGGGGGGCCCTGCCCGGTCCAACCAGGCCCCCGCCCTTCGGGCCCAACCCCACGCCGCCCCCGGGCGCTCCCTCGCGGTGATCCCCGGCCGGACAACAAGTCCGCCAGCACGCCATGACGCCAGGATCCCCGGCAGCCGGATTTTGCCAACCCCAACCCTGCCCCCTCGTCCCACCCCTTGACAACCCCCCTGCCGCCTGCTACCTTCCTGCCCGTACCCGCCCGGGGCCACGCCCACGGACGGCTGGTGCCGCGAGTCCGCAAGGACATGGCGGCATTTCGGTTTGCGGCCAAGACGAAATTCGGACCCGCCGGCGCCGGCAGAACGCCGCGGCGGAGGCAACGGCAGGGGAGCCGGGTGTGACGCCCGGCCCGGTCAGGAGAGAACCTCGTGAAGACCTATTCGATGAAGCAGGGCGAGCTGGCCAAGGACTGGCTGGTGGTCGACGCCGCGGACGTGCCCCTGGGCCGCCTGGCGACCCGGGTGGCCACCTTCCTGCGGGGCAAGCACAAGCCGACCTTCACGGCGCACATGGACATGGGCGACAACGTCATCGTCGTCAACGCGTCCAGGGTGAAGCTGACGGGCAACAAGCTCGACACCAAGGTCTACCTGCACCACACCGGCTACGTGGGCGGCCAGCGGGTCACCCCGCTGCGCAAGCTCATGGACACGCATCCGGAGGACGTGATCACGCGCGCGGTCAAGGGCATGCTGCCCAAGACGCGGCTGGGCCGCAAGCAGCTGACCAACCTGCGCGTCTACGCCGGGGCCGAGCACCCGCACGCGGCGCAGCAGCCCAAGGACGTCCAACTGTAAAGGACATGACGCCGGCCGCGGCCGGACGCACACGCCCCGCGGGGCCATTCGGAGGTAGAGGAACTTGGAAGAGCGGTATTACGCCACCGGTCGCCGCAAGACCGCCGTCGCCCGGGTCTGGATCACCCAGGGCAGCGGCCAGGTGAAGGTCAACGATCGCGCCGTCGACGAGTACTTCGGCGAGGCGGTGCGCGAGCAGGCCCTGATGCCCCTGCGCACCCTCGGGCTCGAGGGCGATTTCGACGTGTGGGCCACGGTCAAGGGCGGCGGCATCTCCGGGCAGGCGGGCGCCCTGCGCCACGGCTTGGCCCGCGCCCTGGTGGTCGCCAGCGAGGATTATCGCAAGCCGCTGCGCAAAAACGGGTTCCTGACCCGCGACTCCCGGATGGTGGAGCGCAAGAAGTACGGTCAGCCCGGCGCGCGGAAGCGGTTCCAGTTCTCCAAGCGCTAGACGCGCCTGGGGCATACGGCCGGCGCCGCAGTGGCCCGGCCGCACCACGCACCCGGCCGGAGGAGGGGATGAGGTGGCACCTGGGCAGCGCCCGGTGTTCGTCCCGCTCCGGTGATGGTCGGGGAGGCTCAACCTTGAAGGGAACGACGACATGGCCAGGATCGGACTGAAGGATCTGCTGGAGGCGGGCGTCCACTTCGGGCACCAGACCCGCAAGTGGAACCCCAAGATGAAGCCCTACATCTTCATCGCCCGCGGCGGCATCTACATCATCGACCTGCAGCGCACCCTGCACGCCTTGAACCGCGCCACCGACTTCCTCAACCAGGTGGGGCGCAAGGGCGGCACGGTGCTCTTCGTCGGCACGAAGAAGCAGGCCAAGGTGGCCATCCGCGAGCACGCGGAGAGGGTGAACATGCCCTACGTCACCGAGCGCTGGCTCGGCGGCATGCTCACCAACCACCAGACGATCTACAAGAGCGTGCAGAAGCTCGAGGAGATCGAGGCGATGATGGGCGACGGCCGCATCGAGAACTTCTCGAAGAAGGAGCAGCTGGAGTTCAGCCGCCGCTACGAGAAGCTCAACACGAACCTCGGCGGCATCCGCAAGATGAAGGGCGTGCCCGACGCGCTGTTCGTCGTCGACACCTGCGAGGAGGAGACGGCGGTGCGCGAGGCCAACAAGCTGGGCATCCCCGTCATCGGCATCGTCGACACCAACAGCAACCCCGAGCTGATCCAGTTCCCGATCCCGGGCAACGACGACGCCATCCGTGCCATCACCCTGTTCACCCGCGTGATGTCCGAACCCATCCAGGAGGGCCGCAAGGCCCAGCACGAGGGCGGCGAGGTGGCCGTGGCCGAGGAGTCGAAGACGGCCAAGGCCGCCGCGAGCGCCAGCCTCGAAGGCCGGGACAGCGTGGTCGAGGCTCCCGCCGCCGCCGCCGCCGCCGACGCGGACAAGGACAAGGCCGCCGAGTAACGGCAGCCATCGCCGCTGCGCGGCCCGCCCCGTCGGGGCGCCGGCCGCCGGGTCGACACCGGGGCCCCCGCGCGGGTCCCCAGCCACTCCCGTCCAGGACCGGGAGCCGGAGGAGACATGGAGATCACCGCCAAGATGGTCAAGGAGCTGCGGGATGCCACCAACTGCGGCATGATGGACTGCAAGAAGGCCCTGGCCGAAAGCGACGGGGACATGGACAGGGCCGTCGAGTACCTGCGCAAGAAGGGCATCGCCTCGGCCGCCAAGAAGGAGGGCCGCACCACCAGCCAGGGCCTGGTCGGCAGCTACATCCACATGGGCGGCAAGGTGGGCGTGCTGGTGGAGGTGGCCTGCGAGACCGACTTCGTGGCCCGCACCGACGACTTCCAGGAGATGGTCCGCAACATCGCCATGCACGTCGCCGCGGCCAACCCGCTGGCCGTCAGCCGCGACGAGGTCGACGGCACGCTGGTGGAGAAGGAGCGGGATATCTACCGCGCCCAGATGCGCGAGCAGGGCAAGCCCGACAACATCATCGACAAGATTGTTGAAGGCAAGGTGGACAAATACTATGCTGACGTGGTCCTGCTCGAGCAGAAGTACGTGAAGGACCCGGACATGACGGTCGAGGACTACCTGAAGTCCGTCATCGGCAAGCTGGGCGAGAACATGCAGATCAAGCGCTTCGCGCGCTACCAGATCGGCGCCTAGTCCGCTGCCTGCCTCGGCCCGGGTCCCGACGGCCCGGGCCTTTTTTTCCCATCCTGCGGACGGGCGGCGCGCCCGACGGGGCCGCAACGGAAGGCGACACCGGTGAAGTTCACGCGCATCCTGCTGAAGCTCAGCGGCGAGGCCCTGATGGAGGGCGGGGAGCAGTACAGCCACCGCAAGCTGACGGGGCTGGCCCAGGCCGTGCAGCACACCACCGAGCTGGGCGTGCAGGTGGGCATCGTGATCGGCGCCGGCAACATCTTCCGCGCCCGCTCGGCCAACCTGCAGATCGTCGACCGGGTCACCGCCGACAACGTGGGCATGCTGGCCACGGTGATGAACGCGGCCATCGTCCGGGACTACCTGCGGGCCGAGGGCCTGCGCTCGATCATCCTCAGCCCCCGGGAGCAGCGGCCGCTGACCGGCCCCTTCGCCCGGGACACGGCGCTCGACCAGCTGAAGAAGGGCACCGTGGTGCTCTTCGCCGGCGGCACGGGCAACCCCTACTTCACCACCGACAGCGCCGCCGCCCTGCGCGCCCTGGAGATCAGCGCCGACGCGCTGCTGAAGGGCACCCAGGTCGATGGTGTCTACGACAAGGACCCCCACCGGCATGCCGACGCCCGGCGCTACGACCGCCTGACCTACGAGCGGGTGATCGCCGAGCGGCTGGGCGTGATGGACCTGACGGCCGTCACCCTCTGCGCCGAGCACGGCCTGCCCATGTTCGTGTTCGACATCTCCGACCCCGAGAGCCTGGTCAGGGCGGTGCGGGGCGAGCAACCAGGGACCTGGATCACGAAGGAGTCCTAGCGATGAGCGCCGACGCCAAGGAACAAGCGGAACTCGCGATGGAGGAGGCCCTCGACACGGTGAAGGCCCGTCTTTCCCGCATCCGGACGGGCAAGGCCACGCCCGCCATCCTCGACGGCGTGAAGGTGGAGTACTACGGCGCGCCGGCGCCGCTCAAGCAGCTGGCTTCGGTCGCGGTGCCGGAGCCGCGCCTGCTGACGGTCAAGCCCTTCGACCGCTCCGCCATCGTCGCCATCGAGCGGGCGATCCAGGCCTGCAACCTGGGCCTGAACCCCTCGAACGACGGCATGATGATCCGCATCCAGATCCCCGAGCTGACGGAGGATCGCCGCCGGGACCTGGGCAAGCAGGCCCGGGAGGTCGGCGAGGAGGGCAAGATCGCCGTGCGCAAGGTGCGCCAGGAGGCGAACGACGTCCTGAAGAACGAGCTGAAGGACGGCGCCATCACCGAGGACGAGCACCACAAGGACCGCGACGATGTCCAGAAGCTGACCGACGCCTACGGCGAGAAGATCGACCAGATCATCACGGCCAAGACGGCCGAGATCATGGAGCTCTAGGAGGCGGCGATGGCACAGGCGCACGACCTCGCGGCCCTGGGCGCCCTGCCCGCGGACGAGCTGTTCGCGGCGGTCGTCGCCCACGGCGGGCTGCCGCGCCACGTGGCCATCATCATGGACGGCAACGGGCGCTGGGCCCGCAAGCGCCGCCTGCCCCGGGTGGCGGGCCACCGCGCCGGCCGCCACGCCGTGCGCCGCAGCATCGAGGCCTGCGGGCGCCTGGGCATCGAGGTCCTGACCCTCTACACCTTCAGCCAGGAGAACTTCAACCGGCCCGAGAGCGAGGTCACGGCCCTCTGGCGATTCCTGCAGGAGTCGCTGAAGGCGGAAGTCGCGGAACTGGACCGGCGGGGCGTGCGCCTGGCGGTGTCCGGCGATCTGGAGCGCCTGCCGGCGCCGGTCCGCGACGCCCTGCGGCGGACCGTGGACGCCCTGGCCGGCAACACCGGCCTGGTCCTGAACCTGGCCGTGGCCTACGGCGGCCGCCAGGAGATCCTGGCCGCCGCCCGCGCCCTGGCCCGGCGGGCCGCGGCGGGCGGCCTGGACCCGGCCGAAACGACGGAGGAGGACTTCGCCGCCGGCCTGTGGACGGCCCCGCTGCCGGATCCCGACCTTCTGATCCGCACCAGCGGCGAGGCGCGCCTGAGCAACTTCCTGCTCTGGCAGGCGGCCTACGCCGAGCTGCTGATCACGCCGGTGCTGTGGCCCGATTTCGGGGCCCGCGACCTGGCCCTGGCCGTGGCCGAATACCAGAACCGGGAGCGCCGCTTCGGCGCCCTGCCCGAGCCCGAGGGCGACCTGCCGCCGCCGGATCCGCACCAGGCCCTGGACCCCTCGCGCTGGAAGCGGCTGCTGAAGGTGCGGCCTTGACCGGCGGCCCGGCGGGCCCGGCGCGTCAGCCCGCCGCGCGCCGCTTCCTCGCCGCGGGCATCCTGCCCCGCCTGGCGGTCATCGTGCTGGGCGTGCCCTGCCTGTACCTGATCACCGCGCGCGGCGGCGTGTTCTTCCTGGGGCTCGTGGCCCTGGTGATCCTGCTGGGGCTGCGCGAATTCTACGCCCTGATGCGCGCCAAGGGCCACCGGCCCTCCGCCGCCCTGGGCTACTTCAGCGCCCTGGCCATGGCCGTCTACGCCTGGCGGCAGGGCATCGCCGTGCCCCTGGTGCTGACGGCCGCCCTGCTGGCGATCATGGTGCGCGAGCTGCTGCGGGGCGAGACGCGCCACGCCCTGACCCACATGGCGGTCACGGTCTTCGGCATCATGTACGTGGGCTGGCTGGGCAGCCACCTGGTGATGCTGCGGCAGCTGCCGGCCCTGGGCGGCGCCCCCGACGAGGTGGGCGCGGCCATGGTGTTCTACGCGGCCCTGGTCACCTGGGCCAACGACACCGGCGCCTACCTGGCGGGGATCGCCGTGGGGCGGCACCCGCTGGCGCCGCGCATCAGCCCGAAGAAGACGCGCGAAGGGGCCCTGGGCGGGCTCGCGGCTGCGGCGCTGGTGGGCTGGCTGTGCGCCCGCGGCTTCGCCGGGTTCCTGACGCCCCTGTCCGGGGCCGTGCTGGGCCTGGTGGCCGGCCTGGCGGCCCTGCTGGGGGACCTGGTCGAGTCGCTGCTCAAGCGCGACGCCGGGACCAAGGACACGGCCGAGCTCATCCCCGGCCACGGCGGCGTGCTGGACCGCTTCGACTCGCTGCTGTTCGTCGTGCCGGTGCTGTACTACTGGTTCCGGCTGTTCATCGTCTGACCGGACCCGCGCAGGGAGGGCGCCCCATGACCGCCGACGCCGCCGCACCGCGCGGGTGCCTGTACCCCTGCGGCCGTCCCCTGCTGCAGCTGCCGCGGCCCCTGCCGCTGGTGGTGCTGGGGGCGACCGGCAGCATCGGCGGGCAGGTTCTGGACCTGGTGCGACGCCACCCGGACCGGCTGCAGGTGGCGGCGGTGGCCTGCCGGGAACGGGTCAAGGTGCTGGGCCGGGAGCTGGAACGTCTGGCGGCGGCCTGCCCCGACCACCCCGCGCCCCTGGTGGCGGTGACCGACCCGGCCGCGCGGGAGCTGGCCGCGCGGACGCTGGGCCTGGGGGACCGCCTGCTGGCGGGCGGACGGCAAGGGCTGCTGGAGGCGGTCACCGCCCCGGCCGGGGCCCGCTGCCTGGTCAACGGGCTGGTGGGGGCCGTCGGCCTGGAGCCCACCCTGGCGGCGGCGGCCCTGGGCATGCGCATCGCCCTGGCCAACAAGGAATCGCTGGTGGTGGGGGGCGAGCTGGTGGCCCGCGCCGTGCGCGCCGGCGGGGCCGAGGTGCTGCCGGTGGACTCGGAACACGCGGCCATCGCCCAGTGTTTGTCCGGGCGCCGGGAGGACGAGATCGAGCGGCTGATCCTGACCGCCTCGGGCGGTCCGTTCCGCACCACGCCGGCGGCCGAGCTGGTGGACGTGGGCCTGGACCGGGTGCTGGCCCACCCGACCTGGGAGATGGGCCCGAAGATCACGGTCGATTCGGCCACCCTGATGAACAAGGGGCTGGAGGTGATCGAGGCCCACTTCCTGTTCGGCGTGCCGTACGGGCGCATCGCCGTGGTGGTGCATCCGGGATCGATCGTCCACTCGCTGGTGGAGTTCGTCGACGGCGCGCTGCTGGCCCAGCTGGGCACCCCGGACATGCGCGTGCCCCTGCAGTACGCCCTGGCCGGGGAGCGCCACTGGCCCCTGGAGTTGCCGCGGCTGGACCTGCTGGCCGTCGGCGCCCTGCGCTTCGAGGCGCCGGACCTGGAGCGTTTCCCCTGCCTGCGCCTGGCCCGCGAGGCGGGCGAGGCGGGCGGCACCGCGCCCATCGTGCTGAACGCCGCCAACGAGGTGGCCGTGCAGGCCCTGCTGGACGGAGCCATCGGTTTCGCGGACATTCCGCGCATCATCGCCGCCACCCTGGCGGCCGCCGCGACCGGACCGGTCGCGGACCTGGAGACGGCCCTGGCCGTGGACACAGCCGCGCGCGCGAGCGCCGGTCGGCTGGTCCGGGGCCGCGCCGGCAGCAAGGAGCCGAAGTGACGAGTCAATTGCCCACGATCCTCCTGGCCTCGGTCGTGACCCTTGGCCTGGTGGTCATCGTCCACGAACTGGGGCATTTCCTGTTCTGCAAGATGTTCGGGATCTACGTCAAGACCTTCTCCATCGGCATGGGCCCGAAGCTCGTGCGCTGGCGCCTGGGCGAGACCGAGTACGTGCTGTCGGCGATCCCCTTCGGCGGCTACGTGAAGATGGCCGGCGAGGGCATGATGGAGGAGATCCAGGACACGGGCACCTGGGAGGAACGCAAGTACCCTTTGGGCACCGTCGAGGGCAACCGCGAGGCGGCTGCCCTGGACGAGGACATCCCCCGCGACCGCCTGTTCAGCGAGCGGCCGGCCTGGCAGCGCCTGCTGGTGTTCATCGCCGGACCGCTGTTCAACCTGCTGCTGGCCTGGGTCATCTACTCGAGCCTGTTCGCCTTCGAGGGCCTGCGCACCGACCCCTTCACCCGGGTGGGCGAGGTGCGCGACGGCTCGCCGGCCGAGCTGGCGGGCTTCGCCGTGGGCGACAGCATCGTCGCGGTCGGGGGGCAGCCGGTGGCCGGCTGGGACGACGTCCTGCAGGGCCTGGTGCCCGAGGCCAACCGCGCCGCCCGCAGCACGCCCGCCGTCCCGGTGACCGTCGTCCGGGACGGGCAGCGCCTGGAGCTGGAGCTGGCGCCCCGCTTCGACGCGGAGGCCGGGGTCTGGTCCGTGGGCCTGGAGACCTGGAACACCACCGTGGGCCGGGTGCAGAAGGGCGGGCCGGCCGAGCAGGTGGGCCTGCAGCAGGGCGACGTGATCCTGACCGTCGACGGGCAGACGGTCACCTCGTTCGCGGCGGTGGCCCGCATCGTCAACGACAAGCCCGACCAGCCGGTGGAGGTCCGCTGGCGGCGCGGCGGCGAGGTCATGCACGGCATGGTGACGCCGCAGAACAAGGAGGTCGAGCCCGGGCGTTTCCTGGGCCGCATCTTCATCGAGCCCATGTACGCCTACGAGCGGCTGGGGGTCGGGGAGGCGGCAAACCTGGGCTGGCGCCAGACCACGGCCACGATCACGGGCATGGTCACCGTGCTGGGGCAGCTGTTCGGCGGCGAACACGGGCTGGACGCCGTGGGCGGGCCGCTGCGCATCGGCCAGGCGGCGGGCGAGATGCTGCGCTGGGGCGTCTCGCACCTGATGTACTTCATCGCCTTCTTCAGCGTGAACCTGTTCCTGCTGAACCTGATGCCGGTGCCGGTGCTGGACGGCGGCCACGTGCTGTTCCTGCTGCTGGAGGTGGCGCGGGGCGGCCGGCCGGTGCCCGAGCGCATCCAGGCCATCGCCACCCAGATGGGCCTGATCGTGCTGCTGCTGTTCATGACCTTCGTCGTCGTGTTGGACGTGTGGAAGGTGACCGGGCACTAGGCCGCCGGGGACGTCACTCGATCACGGCGGGAGAGCCCGCCGGGGCCGGCTCGGCCGGCACGGCCGGCAAGGGCAGGGGCGCGGCCAGGCGGTCGGCCCGGGGCGCGAAGACCAGGGAATCCTGTTCGGCGAGCAGGATGCCCGCCAGCAGGCGGCCCACGGCGGCGGCGCGGCGGGGATCGGCGGGCAGGCCGGCGATGGTGCGCTCGAGGGCGCTGTCGCCCCAGGCGGCGGCCAGGGAATCGCCCAGGGCGGCCCCGCGGGGGCGGTCCACCAGGCCCACGGCCTTGGCCCGCTCCAGGACGACCATGCGTTCGACGTAGCGGTGCTCGCCCGGCGTCAGGTCGTCCAGGCCGAGCCCGGCCGGGTCGCCGCCGCAGCCGGCCATGGCCGGCAGGACGCAGACAGCGAGCAGAACGGGGCGGATGCGCGGGGTCATGGCTTCCTCCGGGTCGCGGCCGAGGGTGCCGGCGGCGGGCCGGTCCGGCGGAGGGAACCGCGGGCGCGCCGGCGCGGTTCCGGTCGGGACGGCCCATGGGCGCGCGGGTCGTCCTTCCACCTCCGATAACACCCGGCAGCGACGGTTGCCAACGGTTTTTTTCCGGCGCTCGGCCGCTGGGAGTCACGTGGACACGAGCCGGTCAACTGCCGTCTGCCCCGCCGCCCGCCGCCGCCCGCTGCGGCGCGCCGGCGCGCGCCTGCTGTTGGCGGCGGCCGCGCTCGTGCTGGCGGCGGCGCCGCGGCCGGACGCCCGGGCGGACGACGAGCTGGACTACGGACTCGAGGAGCACCGCCTCTCCCAGGTGGTCATCCGCGGCAACACGACCTTCGCCGAGGGCGAGCTCAAGCGCCAGTTGCGCCTGCAGGAGCCCAACTGGACCCGGCCCCTGGACGTGCCCACCTACAAGCCGCACCTGGTGGAGACGCAGCTGCGCATCCTGCGCGGCTTCTACCGCAACCGCGGCTTCCACCAGGTGGCGGTGCAGCTGGACAGCATCGTCACCGTGCCCGAGAAGGGCGACGTGATCCACATCTCGGTGGCCGAGGGACCGCGGACACGGATCCGCCGGGTGACCTTCAGCGGCCAAGAACCCCTGACCGAGGAGCGGTTGCGCGGGGTGCTGACCCTGCTGGAGGGGAAGCCCGCCCCGGCGGACCTCAACGCCTTCGGCGGCGACATCTACGCCATCAGGGACCTCTACCGCGAGGAGACCTACCTGCGGGCCTCGGTGGTGCCGACCATGACGGTGGACCCGGCGCCGGCCGCCGGCGGCGGCTACCGCGCCGACGTGCACTACGCCATCGCCCCCGGGGCGCCGTACCGCGTGCGCTCGATCCGGCTGGAGGGCAACCGCCAGACCCGTGACGGCCTGCTGACGCGGGAGTTGCTGATCCATCCCGGCGATCCGCTCCGCTGGCGGCAGGTGGAGGACACGCGGCGGCGGCTGCTGGCCACCTCCCTGTTCCGTGACGTGGCGGTGGTGCCGGTGCAGGTCGATACCCTGACCGGCGAGACCGACCTCGTGGTGCGGGTGATCGAGCGCAAGCCCGCCTTCTACGAGCTGGGCGTGGGCGTGGGCAGCCTCGAGCGCATCCGCGTGCTCGCGGCCTGGGGCCACCACAACCTGTGGGGCACCGGCCGGCGCCTGCAGGTGCGCGGGCGCGGGTCCTGGAACGTGGAGGACGTGGTCGGCAACCCCATCGCCTTCGACCAGGGCCAGATCAACTACCGCGGCGACGTGACCTACGTGAACCCGCGCCTGTGGGACAGCCGCTACAGCTTCGACGTCAACGTCTACGTGCAGCGCGAGACCCGCGGCGAGTCGGGCCTGAACCAGAACACCCACGGCCTGGACGTGGGGACGACCTGGCGCCTGGGCCGGCGGATCACCAACACCGTGTTCGCGGGCCTGAAGATCACCGACCCGGACGTCCACCCCTGGGCCCCGGACAGCCTGCGGGCGCGCTTCGCGGCCCTGGGCGCGGAGGTCACCCAGACGCGGTCGCTGAACGACGTGGTGTACGTCGACCGCCGGGACGACGTGTTCCGGCCCTCGCGCGGCAGCTACCTGATCGGCGCCCTGAAGGTGGCGGGCGGGCCCCTGGGCGGGGACTACAGCTTCTTCAAGTGGTCGGCGGCGTGGCACAACTACCGCCCCACGCCCCTGGGCGGCGTCTTCGCCCTGCGCCTGATGGCCGGCGGCGCCCGGCCCTACGGCTCGTCCCTGGACCTGGGGCCGGAGGGCGTGCCCTACGACGACCGCTTCTTCGCCGGGGGCGCCTCGACCGTGCGCGGCTACCGCAACAACAGCCTCGGACCCCAGGTCACCGACCCGCGGGAGCTGGACTACCTGAACTACACCTCGGACGTGCTGCTGCCGGACAACCCGGCGCGCGGCGGCAACTACCTGCTGCTGAGCAACGCCGAGTGGCGCTTCCCGCTGCCGGTGCTCCGGCGCTGGGGGCTCGCCTCGGTCCTGTTCTTCGAGGGTGGCAACGTCTGGGCGCAGCTGGGCGAGCTGCGCCTGCGCGGCTTCCGCGTGTGGTCGGCGCCGGGCGACCCGATCGACCCGGAGGCGACCAAGGTCTGGGACTACCGGTGGGCCTGGGGCACGGGGCTGCGCCTGGACACGCCCTTCGGCCCGGTGCGCGTGGACGTGGGCTTCCCCCTCAAGCGCGCCCGCTACAAGAACCTGGAGAAGGATTTCGTCGACCCGAGCGCCGTCTGGCACTTTTCCCTGGGGTACCCGTTCTGATGCGCCTGCTGCGTCCATCGCAGATCCCCGTCCTGGTCGCCTGGCTGGTGATCACGGGCGTGCTGGTGTGGCTGGGCACGCACCCGCGGGTGGTGGCCCCCTACGCGGCGCGGCTGGTCAGCCGCCACCTGCTGCGCATCGAGGAGGGCGGGATCCGGGTGCGCGATTTCCGCCTGCGCCCCTTCGAGGGCGTGGATCTCTACGGGGTGACGGTCACCCTGCCCCGGCGCGACGGCGGCGTGACCCTGGTGTCGGCCGACACGGTGCTGGTGGACTTCAAGGCGGCCGAGGTGCTGGGCTCGCCGCCGCGGCTGCGCCGGGTGACGGTCACGCGCCCGGAGGTCTACGCCCGGGCCGGCGAGCCGCCGCCCGAACCGGTATCGCCGACGGCGGCCGGGCCGCCGCGGCTGCCCCACGTGCTGATCGACCACCTGGAGGTGGACGGCGCCTTCCTGGAGTTCTCGGACGCGGACGGGCGCCTGACCGAGCGCATCCCGCGGCTGGACCTGCGGGCGGCGGTGCGCGCGGGCGAGGAGACGGTGCTCCTTCTGCGGGGCTGCGAGATCGACTGGGAGACCCACGCCAGCGATCTGGGCGGCCTGCGGGGCGAGGTGCGCCTGGACGAGCGCGGCATCACCGCGACCGGGCTCTCGGGCACCCTCAACGGCCATCCCGTGCAGGCCGAGGGCACCCGCGGCTGGGACGAGAGCCTGGACCTGGCGGTATCGGGCCGGGGCGTCTCGGTCGGCGAGGTGGAGAACCTCATCGGCCAGACCCTCGGCTTCCGGGCCGTCGGCGACCTGGACGGGACCTTCACGACCCGCGGCGACACAATCGTCTACGCGGGGGTGTTCAGCGGCGAGTTGGAGGGCTTCCGCATGGAGCGCCTGGAGGGCCGTGCCCTGGTGGGCGAGGACGAGGTGCTGCTGCAGGACATGCGCGGCCGGGTCAACGGCGCCGGCTTCGACGGCGGCGGCCGCATCGACATCCGCGACCCGGCCAACGTGACCTTCGTGCTCGAGGGGGACGTGACCGACGTGGACCTGGCCAAGGGCCTGGTGCCGGGCGAGGA
>JBHEPC010000127.1:0-3704 GCA_046260475.1 Candidatus Krumholzibacteriia bacterium
GCGGCGGCAAGTGGACCGACATCAGCGGCGATCTGCCCGCCGGCAGCCCCGTGCGGGTGGTGCGCGAGGATCCGCGCAACCCCGCGGTGCTGTACTGCGGCACCGAGCACGGGGCCTACGTGACCCTGGACCGCGGGCGGCACTGGCTGCGCCTGGGCGGCAAGACCCTGCCCACGGTGCCGGTCTACGACCTGGTGGTCCACCCGCGGGAGCACGATCTCGTCGCGGCGACCCACGGGCGCAGCCTCTGGATCATGGACGACGTCCTGGCGCTGGCCGAGGTCGCGGACGCAGCGGCCCAACCGCTGGTGGTCTTCCGGGTCAAGGACACGACGCCCCGCAACTACGGCTTCCGCGGCTACGGCGCGGGCAACCGGGTGTTCCGGGGCGCCAACCCGCCCGACGGCGCGGTCCTGACCTTCTGGCTGCGGGACCTGCCCGAGGGCCAGGTCTCGGTGGCGGTGGCCGACACCGCCGGCCGGGTGATCCGCACCCTCTCGGCCGCGGGCAAGCCCGGCCTGAACCGCGTCGTCTGGGACCTGCAGGCGGACGAGCAGCACCGCTTCGCCGACCCGCGGCGCTCCGGGCCGGTGTTCGTCGAGCCCATGACCTACACCCTGACCGTGTCGGTGGACGGCCACAGCGACCGGACCGAGGTCGCCGTGCAGCCCTACCCGGGGTGGCAGCCGGCGGAGCAGCGCGCGCAGCTGCCGCCGGCGCAGCCGGCCGGGCGCCGGGGCGACTAGGGCGCCGGAGCGACTAGGGCGCCGGGGCGAAGAGACCGCCGCCGCGGGGCGCGCTTTCCCCTTGGGACGGCGCGCCCCGCCGCTTATCGTTGCGCGCCATGAACGATCCCCGCGAGCAGCGCCTGGGCGTCATCTACGGAGCCTCCGCCTTCCTGTGGTGGGGCCTCGTGGCCGGCTATTTCAAGGTCGTGGCCCACGTGGTGCCCCTGGAGGTGCTGGCCCACCGGGTGGTCTGGTCCCTGGCCTTCCTGCTCGCCCTGCTGGCGGGGCGCCGGCGCTTTCTGGCCACCTTCGCCCTGCTGGCGGACCGCCGCACCCTGGCCACCATGGCCCTGACCACGGTGCTGATCTCCATCAACTGGCTGCTCTTCATCTGGTCGGTGGTCAGCGGGCACCTGGTCGAGGCCAGCCTGGGCTACTTCATCAATCCGTTGGTCAACGTGCTGCTGGGCGTGGTCTTCCTGGGCGAGCGCCTGCGGCGGGCCCAGACCGCCGCGGTGCTGCTGGCTGCGGTCGGCGTGGTCTGGCTGACGGTGCACCTGGGGCGGCCGCCCTGGATCGCCCTGGTGCTGGCGGCCTGCTTCGGCACCTACGGGCTGCTGCGCAAGCTGGCCAAGCCTTCAGGGGTGGAGGGGCTGGCCCTGGAGACGGCGCTGCTGGCGCCCTTGGCCCTGGGGTTCATGGCCTGGCGGCAGGGGCAGGGCGTGCTGGCCTTCGGCAACGCCGGCCTGGGCACGACCCTGCTGCTGCTGGCCGCCGGCCCGCTGACTGCGCTGCCTCTGGTCTGGTTCGCCGAGGGCGCCCGCCGGCTGCGCTACGCCACCCTGGGGTTCCTGCAGTACCTCGCCCCCACCGGCCAGTTCCTGCTGGCGGTGCTGGCTTTCGGCGAGCCCTTCACCCGCGGCCACGGCGTGGGCTTCGGTCTGATCTGGGTGGCGCTGGGGATCTATTCCTGGGACACCTGGCAGGGGCTGCGGCGGCGCTGACTCAGCCGCCCATCTGCTCGATCTTCGCGGCGAGGATGAAGTCGCCCTCGGCGAGACCGTCGATGGCGTGGGTCCACAGCTTGATCTCGGCCCAGCCCCAGCCGAAGGCCAGGTCCGGGTGGTGGTTGTGGGACTCGGCGAGGGCCCCGACCTTCACGCAGAAGGCCATGGCCGAGCCGAAGTCGGGGAAGTCGTAGAGGCGTTCGAGGTGGTGGCCGTCCACCACGCGCCAACAGGGCAGCTCGCGCAGCAGGGCGCGGTACTGCGCCGGCGCCAGGGGCGGCGTGTCGTTGCGGCAGGGCGTGAACGGGCGCGAGTGCAGCGGCTGCAACAGGGACCTCCTAGGTCCCACATGCAACGTTGAAAACGCGATGTCCGCCACCGCGCCGCTACTGGTACTCCATCCCCAAAAAGACGATGCTGAAGATGATGGCGCCCACGGCCACGGGCGCCACGAAACGGATCAGGAAGCGCCAGCCGGCGAACAGCGCCGCCCCGCCCGCGTGCCCCTGCCGCACCTCGTCCCAGGTGTCGCGCGCGGACATGATCCAGCCGGCGAACACGGCGATCAACAAACCGCCCACCGGCAGCAGCCAGTTGGCCGCCAGGAAGTCCAAGGTGTTGAACATGCCGTCCTTGCCCTCGCCGAAGACGTTCAGCGAGGACAGGGGACCGTTGGCGCCCAGGCTCAGGGCGTTGAGCGTGCCGAAGACGAAGATGGCGCCGCCCATGGTCAGGGTGGCCTGGCGGCGGCTCCAGCGCAGCTCGTCGATGGCGTAGCTGGAGACCACCTCCAGCAGGCTGATGGTGCTGGTCAGCGCCGCGAACGCCACCAGGATGTAGAAGCCCGCCGCGATCAGGCCGCCGCCCGGCAGCTGGTAGAAGACCGCCGGCAGGGTGGTGAACAGGATCCCGGCGCTGGCGGTGACCTCCATGCCGAAGGTGAAGATGATGGAGAACATGATCACGCAGGCCAGCAGCCCCACCAGGGTGTCCAGGGCGCTGATCTGCAGCGCGGAGATGGGGATCGAGTCCTCCTTGCGCATGTAGCTGCCGTAGGTGAGGATCGCGCCCATGCCCAGGCTCAGGGAGAAGAAGGCCTGGCCCAGGGCCTCCAGCACCGAGCGGGAGGTGAGGGCGCTGAAATCCGGCCGGAACAGGAATGCCATCGCCTCGCCGAAGCCGTCGGTGGTGGCCGCGTAGACCGCCAGGCCGATCAGGATCAGGAACAGCACCGGCATCAGCACCGTCGCGACCCGCTCGATGCCCGCCTTCACGCCGAAGACCACCGCCGCCATCGTGGCGGTCATGAACACGGCGTGGCCGGTGACCTGGGCGATGCCGTCGGCGGCATAGGCGCCGAAGAACTCGTCCAGGGCGTGGGGGCGCGCGGCCAGCTCGCCCAGTTGCCCGCCCACGGCCAGCACGATGTAGCGCAGGGTCCAGCCCGCGACCACGCTGTAGTAGCTGAGGATGATGAAGCCCGCCGCGACGCCCAGGAACCCCACCGCCTGCCAGGCGCGGCCACCGATGCGGCCCTCGGCCAGCTCGCGGAAGGTGCCCACCGGGTTCAGGCCGCCCCGCCGGCCCAGGATGATCTCGGCCATCATGATGGGCAGCCCCACCAGGGCCACCGCCCCGAGGTACACCAGCACGAAGGCGCCGCCCTGGTTCTCGTAGGTGATGTAGGGGAACTTCCACAGGTTGCCCAGGCCGACGGCGCTGCCGGCCGCAGCCAGGATGAAGCCCAGCTTGCCGCTCCACTGTCCACGGGGTGAGGCCACGGGTCGCTCCTTCGCGGAAAAAGGCGTCGTGCGGGGGCGGAACCGCCGCAGGGTACCGGGCGGCGCCGGGCGCTGTCAAGGCAGCCGCGCGGCACCCGCGCGGCTGGCGCGGTCTTGATCTCCGCTTTGCAGATCGGGTATATTCCTTGCCTGGATGCCGACAAACCCCCGCACGTGCGGGGGTACCG
>JBHEPC010000156.1:0-9303 GCA_046260475.1 Candidatus Krumholzibacteriia bacterium
GATCCGGAGCTGCTGGTGCTGCCCGCGGGGGGCGAGTACTTCGCCTACGGCATAGCCCGACCCGATTCCCTGCCGCTGCTCGGCTCGGTCGCCATCGCGACGCCGGCCGGGCCGCCGGTCACCCTCGGCGTCGCCTGCGGACGCCGGGTCGTCGTCGCCGATGCCGACGGCGGGACCTTCGTCCTGGACTTCGCCGACCCCGCGCACCCGGTCGCCCGGCCGGGGCCCGCCCTGCCGGCGGTGCCGCGGATCTCCGTGTTCCGCGACGACCGCGCGGTCCTGCTCTACGAGTCGGCCTGGCAACTGGCGGCCGTGACCGCCGCCGGTGACTTCGTCTTGCTCTCGGACGCGCTGCCGGTGCCCACGACCCGCTATCTGTCGGCCCTCTGGGAGGGCGACGTCGTCTGCTGCGCCACCGCGACGGCGGTCCACGCCTACGCCGCGGCCGATCCGGACGCGCCGGAGTTCCTGGGCCAGGTGATGATCGCGGGCGGAAGCCTGGGCATGCAGGCCGGCCGCCTGGTCGCCGGCCGCCACGTCTACCCGCCGCCCTGCGACGTGCCCACTTCCGTGCGTGTGCGCCACGTCGAACTGCACCTGGTCCGGGGCGATCCGTGCGCGGCGCCGCCCGGACGTTGTGAGCTGGCCGTCCTGACGACCTCGGACTTCGATGCTGGCAGCATCGTCGCCGCGTCGGTCACTCTGGGCGAGGCCGGCGTGCGACCGGAAGCATGGGCCCGGGCCGATGCCGATGCGGACGGGGACCTGGACCTGGTCCTGGTCCTGGGGATCGCGCCGGGAGCTGGCGCCGGCCTGTGCACGGACGGGCGGATCGAACTTGTGGCGCGCCTTGCCGACGGGACCCTGGTCAGGGGGTCGACGGCGGCCGGGGGCATTGCGCCCGCCCTCGGCTTCGGACCCGCGGGTCTGGTCGTCCGCCTGGCCCCCAACCCGTTCAATCCGCGCCTGACGGTCGACTTCGTGCAGGAGCGCGCCGGGCCGGTCCGGGCGACCGTCCACGACCTGCGCGGTCGCCGGCTGGCGGTGCTGGTTGATGGCCATCGCGAGTCCGGGTCGCACGAGATCGCCTGGGACGGACGCGACGAACGCGGTCGCGCGGCGGCCGCCGGCACCTACGTCGTCCGTTTCGCCACCGACCGCGGCCTGCAGGCCGTCAAGGCCGTGCTCCTGCGCTGAAGGGCGCGGTCTGCGAGCGGCTGGGCGCGTCGGTCATCATCCGGGGCTGCAGAAAGGCAATATCCTCAGAAAAGCGAAGGCCCCGGACCCACCGCCCGGGGCCTTCGCTTGTACGCCAGGCGGGCCGCCCGCTACGACCCCGACATCTCCTTCTCCTTCAGCTCCCGCGCCGGCGCGTTCTTCACGTACCGGTCGAGCCAGAGGTCCGTCTCCCACATCAGGTGCATGATCGACTCGCGGGCCCGGTAGCCGTGGCTCTCGGCCGGCAGCATCACCAGGCGGGCGGTGCCGCCGTGGCCCTTGATGGCGTCGTACAGGCGCTCGCTCTGCATGGGGTAGGTGCCGGAGTTGTTGTCGGCGTCGCCGTGCACGATGAGGATGGGCTCGTCGATCTTGTCCGCGTGCATGAACGGGCTCATGGCGAAGTAGACTTCGGGCGCCTCCCACAAGGAGCGCTCCTCGGCCTGGAAGCCGAAGGGCGTCAGCGTGCGGTTGTAGGCGCCGCTGCGGGGCAGCCCGGCCCGGAACAGGTCGCTGTGGGCCAACAGGTTGGCGGTCATGAAGGCGCCGTAGCTGTGGCCGCCGACGGCCATGCGGTCGGGGTCGCCCACGCCGCGCCTGACCAGCTCGTCGATGGCCGCCTGGGCGCTGGACACCAGCTGGGCGATGAAGGTGTCGTTGGGCTCGGTGTCGCCCTCGCCGATGATGGGCATGGACGGGTCGTCCAGCACCGCGTAGCCCCGCACCAGGAACATCATGGGCGAGAACCAGCCCACGCGGGTGAAGCGGTAGGGGCTGTCGGTGACCTGGCCGGCGTCCTGGGCGCTCTTGAACTCGGTGGGGTAGGCCCACAGCAACGTCGGCAGCGGGCCGTCGCGCTCCTTGTCGTAGCCCGCCGGCAGGTAGAGGGTGCCGGTCAGGTTCACGCCGTCGGCGCGCGTGTAGGTGATCATCTCCTTGGTGATGCCTGCCAGCTGGGGCGCCGGGTCGGGGAAGAAGGTCTTCTGGTCCAGCGAACCCTTCTTCAGGTCGCGCACCCAGTAGTTGGGCGGCTCGGTCTGGGATTCGCGGCGCACGAGCAGCACGCGGTTCTTCGCGTCCAGCATATCGGCCGGGCTCTCGTAGTACGGGGCCTCGGAGCGGAACAAGCGCTCCTTGGCGTCGGTGTCCACGTTCCAGGTGTCCACGAAGGGGCGATCGCCCTCGGGGGAGGCGCCGGCGCCGCTGAGGAAGACCGTGCGGCCGTCGCCGGCGGTCAGCATCACCGGGCGGCCGTAGGGGCCCTGGTGCATCATGGGCTGGCCGGGATCGTTGTAGCGGTCCTGGTAGGAGCGCTCCGCGACCATCACCGGTGCCTTGTCCCGGTCCCCGGGCCACAGCCGCCAGGTCTGCAGGGTGCGGGTCTTCCACCACCAGCAGGAGGCGAAGGCCAGGTCGTCGTGGCCCCACATGACGCCGCCGTAGCGCAGGGGCAGGGTGATCAGCTCCTGCGGCTGGTCCAGGAACGGCGGGGCCAGGGTCAAGACCCGGTCCCGCAGCTCGGCCTCGGCGCCGCCGTTGCCGCCGTCCAGGGCCTCGGCCCAGACCAGCTCGGCGGGGACGTCGTTGCGCCAGCTTACCGAGCGCGGGCCCGTGGGCACCGAACCGAAGGCGATGGGGACCTGGTCCTGCAGGGGCTGTTCGGTGACCACGTGGGCCAGTTGGCCGTCCGGCTGCCAGACCTCGACGCTGTGGGGGAAGCTGTCCTCCTGCAGGGAGTAGCTGTAGGGGCGCTTGACCCGCTCGACCAGCAGCCAGCGGCCGTCCGGCGAGGGGCTCACGTCGCGGATGACCGCGGGGTCGGCCAGCGTGCGGGCCTTGCCGTCCAGGCCGACGATCACCACCTGGCTGGTGGCGTAGTGGTCGAACATGGCCTCGTCGTAGGGGTTCTGCAGCAGGTCCTGCAAGGTGCGGGCGGGCGCCTTCTTGCCCAGGTTCTCCTGCACCACCGGGCCGGCGGGCACGTGGGTCGCCACGGGGGCAGGGCCGCGGCCGGCGGGCACCGTCAGGGCGACCAGGCTGCGGGAGTCGGCCAGCCAGCTGTAGGGCCGGCCATAGACGCCGTTGAGGGCCATGCCCGCGGGGGTCAGGCGGCGGGCCTTGCCGTCCTTGACCTCGGTGGTCCACAGGGTCAAACGCTCGTCGGCGGTGACCACGAAGGCGATGCGCTCGCCGTCGGGCGACCAGCTGGGGCCGGTGATGAGCGCGCCCTCGGGCAGCCCCGTCACCGGCACCTCCTTGTCGTCCTTCAGGCGTTGGAACACGAGGCCCACCGCCGGGCGGGTGCGGCTGGGGCCGTTGTCCCGGGGGTTGATGCGCAGGCCTGCCAGGCGCAGCTCGGGCGCCGCCACCTCGGCGATGGAGGGGTTGCTGGCGGGCTGGATCAGCAGCAGCCACTCGTTGCGGGGCCCCACCGAGACGGCCGGGGTGGGGGGCGCGTCGATCATGGCGGCCAGCGTGGGGTCGGGCATCTGGTAGCTGACGGCGGCGTCCTGGGCGACCGCCGGCAGGGCGGCCAGCAGGATCAGCAGGGCGCTCAGCGGGCGCGGGCGGCAAGAGGGCATCGCTCGGTCTCCTGTCCGGGGTGAAGCGTGGCGTCCGGAGGCAGTCTAACCCCAGCGGGACGCGATGGGTAGCTACGGATGGACCGGCCGGCGGGTTGCCGGTGGCGGGCCGCGCCGTTCGGAGCCACTTTGTGGGGGGTTGACGAAAGGAGACGAAGCCATGAACGCGTACGATCCCTTGCGCCGCCTATTCCTGCAGCGCGCCGCCCTGACCGGCGCGGGCGCCGTGCTGCTGCTGGCCGGCTGCGGCGGCGGCGACAAGCCGGCGGCCGAGGCCACGGGGCAGGCCGGCCCAGCCGCCAACGCCGGGGCCGCCGCCCCCGGGCCCCGCTCCTGCGACGACCTGACCGGCCTGACCCCCTCCCAGATCCAGGTGCGCGAGTCTTTCGAGTACGTGGAGCAGGCCGAGGACCCGGCGCTGGCCTGCCGCCTGTGCGAGTTCTGGAAGGCACCCGCCGCGGGTACCTTCTGCGGCGGCTGCACCCTCTTCGCCGGGCCGGTGAACCCCGAAGGAAGCTGCAACTCCTTCTCGGAAGCCTAGTTGCCCTGTACGGCGCCGTTTGTGGGCGGCGCCGTGCCCCTTTCCGATAAAAAAGATCCATTTTGACGTTGCGTATCGAACTCATACGATACTACTATGTTTTACGGCGCCGGGACGATCCGCCATCGGGACGCGGGGCAGATGCGGGTTTTGCGGGAGGATGGGGACCGTCGGCGCTGCTTTCATGTCCAACGCACGAGCCTGGACCGGGCCTGACCGGCCGCGCGCGGAACCCGCACCGCGCGGCCTCGGGAGAATCATGTTTTCCATACCGAGAGACTCCGTTCCTGGGAGCGCCCTGGCCCTGGCGGTGCTGCTGTGCGCCGCCCTGCCGGCGGTGGCCCAGGAGTCCCAGGACGTGGTGGACTTCGAGGAGCACCTGGGCGAGTTCATCCCCGCGGACATCCGCCTGGTGGACGAGGAGGGCCAGCCGGTCCTGCTGGGCGACCTGGTGGATCGTCCCACCATCCTGAACTTCGTCTACTTCGAGTGCCCGGGCATCTGCACGCCGCTGCTGACGGAGATCGCCGACATCCTGGGCAAGAGCCGGCTCGACCCGGCCAAGCAGCCCTTCCAGATCGTGAGCGTCAGCTTCAACCCCGCGGACACCCCCCAGACGGCCAAGGCCAAGCGGGCGAACTACCTGGCGCAGCTCAGCCGGCCCCTGCCCCCGGAGACCTGGCGCTTCCTGACCGCCCAGAAGGATGACATCGACCGCCTGGCGGCCGCCGCCGGCTTCCACTACAAGCCGGTCGGCCAGGAGTACGTGCACCCGGGCGGGCTGATCATGCTGTCGCCCGAGCGCAAGATCGTGCGCTACCTGTACGGCACCCAGTTCCTGCCCTTCGACTTCGAGATGGGCGTCTACGAGGCCGCCCAGGGCGAGGTCAGGCCGACCACCGCCCGGCTGCTGCGCTTCTGCTTCAGCTACGATCCCACGGGCCGCACCTACGTGTTCAATCTGGCCAAGGTGGTGGCCGTGGTGATGATCACCTCGGTCGCCTGCTTCGTGGTCTTCCTCGTGTTCAGCACCCGCAATCTGCGCCGAAAGGAGGGCTGAGCCGATGGCAGCAGCCAGCAGCGTCGCCGCCGGGACGGCGACCATCCACACGGGCCCCGGCTACACCGGCACCTATTTCGACACTCCCCTGGGCGGGCGGACGGGCCTGTGGTCCTGGCTGACCACCACCGACCACAAGCGCATCGGCCTGATGTACCTGTACGCCATGGGCACCTTCTTCCTGGTGGGCGCGGCCCTGGGCATCATGATGCGCCTGGAGCTGCTGAACCCGGGCATGCAGTACATGGACCACCGGACGTACAACACGTTCTTCACGCTGCACGGCGTGATCATGATCTTCCTGTTCATCGTGCCGGGCATCCCCGCCATCCTGGGCAACATCATCCTGCCCCTGCAGTTGGGGGCCGAGGACGTGGCCTTCCCCCGGCTCAACCTGCTGAGCTGGTACGTGTACATGGCCGGCGCCGTCATGGCCGTGACCTCGCTGTTCGCCGGCGGCGGCACGCCCGACACGGGCTGGACCTTCTACGCGCCCTACTCCCTGCGCACCGGCACCAACGTCTCGCTGGCGGTGGCGGCGGCCTTCGTGCTGGGCTTCAGCTCGATCCTCACGGGCATGAACTTCATCACCACGATCCACCGGCTGCGGGCCAAGGGCATGGGCTTCTTCCAGATGCCCCTGTTCTGCTGGGGCCTGTACGCCACCAGCTGGATCCAGGTGATCGCCACGCCCGTCGTGGGCATCACCCTGGCGTTGCTGTTCATGGAGCGGACCGTCGGCATCGGCTTCTTCGACCCGGCCCGCGGCGGCGACCCCATCCTCTACCAGCACCTGTTCTGGATCTACTCGCACCCGGTGGTGTACGTGATGATCCTGCCGGCGATGGGCATCATCTCGGAGATCCTGCCGGTGTTCGCGCGGCGCACCATCTTCGGCTACAAGGCGATCGCCATGTCGTCCATGGCCATCGCCGGCGTGGGCTACCTGGTCTGGGGCCACCACATGTTCACCGTGGGCATGAGCGACACCGCCCGCTGGGTGTTCTCGCTGCTGACCTTCCTGGTGGCCATCCCCACCGGCATCAAGATCTTCAACTGGGTGGCCACCCTCTACAAGGGGTCCATCGCCCTCGAGGTGCCGCTGCTGTACGCGGTCACCTTCATCTTCCTGTTCTCCATCGGCGGCCTGACGGGCCTGGTCAACGGCGCGCTGTCGACGAACATCCACATCCACGACACCGCGTTCATCGTGGGGCACTTCCACTACACCATGTTCGGCGGCGCGGGCATCGGGCTCTTCGCCGGCATGCACTACTGGTTCCCCAAGATCTTCGGGCGCATGTTCAACAAGAAGGCCGCGCTGGCCGCCTGGGGCCTGATCTTCGTGGGCTTCAACGTCCTGTACTTCCCGATGCTGGTGATGGGCATCATGGGCATGCCGCGGCGCTACGCCGACTACCTGCCCGAGTTCCACGTGCCCCACATGATCTCGACCTTCGGCTCGTGGATCCTGGTCACGGGCATCCTGCTGATGGTGGGCAACCTCGTGCGCTCGGCCCGCCGCGGGGAACGGGCGGACGACAACCCCTGGGGCGGCACCACGCTGGAGTGGCAGACCACCTCGCCGCCGCCGCAGCTGAACTTCGCGCAGGTGCCGCAGGACCCGGGCGACCCCTACGACTTCACCCGCATCATCGCCGAGCGCGGCCAGGGAAGGTGAGCCGATGAACACGCAGGCAGCGACGGCCACGGGCCACGTCGTGCACCGCGACCCCATCGGGGCCAAGACGGGGATGTGGCTGTTCCTGTTCACCGAGATGCTGCTCTTCGGCGGGCTGTTCGTCGTCTACGCCGTGTACCGGCAGATGCACACCGCCGACTTCCACGAGGCCGCCTACGAGCTGAACAAGTACATGGGCGTGGCCAACACCTTCGTGCTGCTGACCAGCAGCCTGACGATGGTGCTTGCGGTGGGGGCGCTGCAGCGGGGGCTGACCGGCCGCTCCCTGCGCTGGCTGGGGGCGACCTTCGTCCTGGCCTCGGTCTTCCTGGTGGTCAAGTACTTCGAGTGGAGCGCCAAGTACAGCCACCACATCTTTCCGGGCCAGGAGCACCTGAAGGAGCTGCCCCACGGCCAGGACCTGTTCTACAACCTGTACTTCATGATGACGGGGCTGCACGGGATCCACGTGGTGATCGGCATGATCGTGATGGCGGTCGTGTTCGCGAAGATCCGCTCGGGCGCGGTGCACGCCGGCCGCCACGGCACGCTGGAGTACACGGGGCTGTACTGGCACCTGGTGGACCTGGTGTGGGTCTTCCTGCTGCCGCTGTTCTACCTGACCAACTGATCCGCGCAAGGAGCCGGGATGCACGACGCGCACGCGACCGCCCACGCCGCACACGAGCACGAGCACATCGTGCCCGACGGGCTGCAGGCCCTGGTCTGGGTCTCGCTGATGCTCCTGACGGTGATCACCGCCGGGGCCTCGATCCTCTTTCCCGGCCGCGTCGGCATCGGCGTGGCGATGGTGGTCACGCCGCTCAAGGCCGCGCTCATCCTCATGTTCTTCATGCACCTGAAGTACGAGAAGCCCGTCTTCCGGTGGATGTTCCTGACGGCGGTGGGGGTCCTCGCCGTCGTCATGGGCCTGACCTTCTTCGACTACAGCCACCGGTGAGGACGACGATGTCTGGTGCTTCGAGCTACGCGGGGATGGTGGACCAGACGTTCTGGTTCATCCTGGTGGCGTCGGTGATCATGCTGCTGGGCGTGACCGGCGCGATGGTCTGGTTCATCGTGCGCTACCGGCGCTCGCGCAACCCGAATCCCGCGCAGATCGAGGGCAACGTGACCCTCGAGGCCATCTGGACCGTCCTGCCCACGGTGCTGGTGCTGGTGATGTTCTACTACGGTTGGGCCGGGTTCAAGGTGATGCGCGACGTCCCCGACGGCGCCTACCCGGTGACGGTGCGCGCCCAGATGTGGTCCTGGAGCTTCATCTACCCCGACGGCCGGGTGCTGCCCGAACTGGTGGTGCCCCAGGGCAAGCCGGTGAAGCTGAACCTCGAGTCGGCGGACGTGATCCACAGCTTCTTCGTGCCGGCCTTCCGGCTGAAGGAGGACTGCATGCCCGGCCGGCAGAACCACGCCTGGTTCCAGGCCGACCAGATCGGCGATTTCACGATCTTCTGCGCCGAGTACTGCGGCGACCAGCACAGCGCCATGCTGGCGAACGTGAAGGTGATCCCGCGGGACGAGTTCGACGAGATGATGGGCGGGAGCTGGGACCGCCCCGTCGGCCGGGACCTGCTGGCGGTCAAGGGCTGCGTCACCTGCCACTCCCTGGACGGCAGCAAGCTGATCGGCCCCTCGTTCAAGGGCATCTGGGGCCACCAGGCGACGGTGATCACCGACAACCAGGAGCGCCAGGTCCTGGTCGACGAGGAGTACGTCCGGCGCTCGATCGTCGAGCCGGCCGCCGACCTGGTCAAGGGCTACCAGAACCTGATGCCCGCCCAGGGGGCGCTGGTCGACAGCACGGACATCGCCAACATCGTCGAGTTCCTCAAGGAGCTGAAGTAGCATGGTCCGGGTCTGGCTGCAGCTGGTCAAGCCGAGGATCACGGTGGCCTCGACCGTGACCACGGCCGTGGGCTACGTGGTGTTCCGCGGGCGCTTCGACGCGGCGATGCTGCCGGTGCTGCTGGGCATCCTGCTGCAGGCCTGCGGCGCCGCGGCGCTGAACCAGGTGCAGGACGCGGTGCTGGACACCCGCATGGGGCGCACCGCGGGCCGGCCCATCCCCGCCGGGCGCATCGGGCGCCGGACGGCGCTGGCCGGGGCGCTGGGGCTGCTGGCGGTGGGCTCGGCGGTCGCCTGGCTGGCCTACGGGCCCGTGCCCGCGCTGCTGGGCCTGGCCGCGGCCGTGGTCTACAAC
>JBHEPC010000167.1:0-2640 GCA_046260475.1 Candidatus Krumholzibacteriia bacterium
CGGCAGGGCACGCCAAGGGCGGGCATCCTCGGGATCAGACGTCGGCGGCGTCGCGAAAATCATCACGCGCCTCCAGACCGGGCGCGCCCCTGTCGCCGCAGCCACCAGACGAACCCCAGTGCGCCGGCAGCGGCGAGCCCCAGCAGCCAGGCGGCTGCGGTCGGCCGGCGTTGCAGCGGCACCCGCACATCCCCGTCACCGATGAGCACGAACCCGGCCCAGAAATAGGGATCGGACCAGCGCGGCTGGGCCGCGACTTCGGCCTGCGCCCGGCCCAGGGCGGCCGCTGCCGTGGCGCCGCCCGCCAGGCCCGCGTAGAACCGGTCGACCAGCCGGGCGGTCGCCTGGTCGTCCACCGGCCAGAGGGTCGCCAGCACCGCCGGGACGCCGGCAGCCAGGAATGCGCTGGCCAGTCCCTGCACCCCCTCGCCGCTGAGGATCCGGCCCCCGGCCGTCTCGCAACTGGCCAGCACCGCCAGACGGGCGGGCAGGCGCAGGCCGGCGATGGACGCGGCGTCCCAGCTGTCGGCGGCCGAATCGGCCGCCGCGTCCAGATGGATCCGCGACCGCCAGGGGGCCTGGTCGCTGACCGTCGCGTGGGCCGCGAAATGGAGGACGTCGGCCGCCTGCCAGGCCGGCGCTCCTGCCGGGCCGGATGCCGCACCCACCTCCACCGCACCGTAGCGACCCAGCACCGCCAACTCACGGCGCACGCCGGGCAAACGGTGCCCGCCGGCAGCGGTGCTGCCGCCAAAGGCCACGATCCGCGCCGGCGCCGGAGGTGCCGGTCCCGACCGGGACCGTATTCCCGCCAGGATCGTGGCCGAGGGCACCCGCTGCAGCTGCAGACCCGGCGCCGGCATCTCCCCCCCGAAGATCGCCGCCATGGGCAGCAGGTTCAGGGCTCCGTCCGGGCAGAAGGTCAGGCAGCCGGCGGCAGCGACGAGATCGGCGCAGAACCCGCACAGATCCTGCTCGAGCCCCGCCACGGCCCGGGCGATGATCGCCGTTTCGCCGACCGTGCCCGGCTCCCGTTCGCCGCGGCCTGGGGCGCCCAGGAGCTGATGCAGGCGCCGCAGGCGGCCCCCCAACTCCCGATCGCCGGGCAGCACCGCCACCCGGCACTCGCTGCGCGTGATCGCGAAGATGATGGACCGACGGGGGCCGACGTAGCAGTCGAGGAACAGTTCGTCGGCGGCCAGGATGTCCTGCTGCAGGGTCGCCAACCCGATCGGCACCGCGAAATCGGCCGACACCCCCGGCCCCAGCATGCGCTCGCGCAGGGTCCGGGCCTTGAACACCTGGAGGGAGTCGAAGGCCAGCCGCATCCGATCGGTCTCGTCCACCCCTGCCGCCCCGTCGAGGATCAGTCCGGCCAGTTCGGTGGCCACGAGCCGGGCCTGGGCGCCATAGACCTCGCGCCACTGGGGGTCCGCCGGCAGGCCGCGCTCCAGCAGCCACACGTCCCGCGCCCGTTCGAGCAGGGCCAGCGCCTGGCCGTCGCGGCCCAGGGCCACGGCGGCAGCGGCCGCCTCGGGCAGCGCCTGCAACTGCTGCCCGACCAGGCCTAGGAGCTGCGCCTCGTCGGCCGCCGCCGTCAACCGGTCCAGACCCTCGTCTGGCCGGCCGGCGCGCACGATCAGCCGGCCTTCGCTGGCCGTGAAGGCGAGGCGGGCTGCAGCACTGAGCCTGCCGGCAACGGCCGGCGCGTGCCTGGCCAACACGGTCAGCCCCGCCGCGACGCTGTCGCGATCGGCCAGGATGCCGGCCAGAGCGACCGCCGCCTCGGCACGATGGTCCGCCAGCAGGGAGTCGGGCCGGGCCAGGATCGCCCGCAGGTCCCGGGCCGCGGTCTCGGGGCTGCCGGCCGCGTTGCGGATGCCGGCCAAGCGGATCCGGGCGGCGTCCCGCAGGTCGGGATACCCCTGCGCTGCCGCGGTCGCAGCGATGGCCGCCAGCTCGGCCGCAGCCTCTGCGTGGTGACCGAGGGCCGCCGTGCACACGGCCACGTTCGCAGCCGAATTCAACTGCTCGCGCCCATGGCCATCGCGGGCAAAGAGCTCGGCCGCCGCCGCAAACCGTGCGGCGGCGCTGCCCGGATCGCCCAACTGCAGATCCAACGTGCCCAGGTTGTTGGCGGCCATGCCCTGCAGGAAGATGTTGCCCAGCTGCTCGGCCAGGGCCGCGGTGCGACGATAGCTGGCATACGCCGTCGGGTAGTCGCCCAAACCGGAAGCGGCGTTGCCGTAGTTGGACAGGGCAAAGAGTTCGGCTTCGATCCGGCCGAGGGCGGCAAATGCGGACAAGGCCCGGCTGTAGTCATCGCGCGCCGTCTTTAGGTCCCCGTGCCGTTCTGCGCAATAGCCGGTCCCCACGATGCCCCAGGCCTCCTGTTCGGTCAGACCCGCGGCTTGGGCACGCACCCGCAGTTGGCGAAACAGCCCGCAAGCCTCGGCCAGCCGGTCCTGGTTGGTCAGGGCCACGGCCAGCCAGCGCAGGGCGGTGCAGACGGCAGCGGTGTCGTGGGACGCCTCGGCCAGGGCCAGGGCCTCGCGCAGGGGCTCCTCGGCCGCCAGGCCGTTGCCCAGGGCGGCATGCATCCGCCCGCGCCGCAGCTGCAGGCCGGCGACGACGGCGGGG
>JBHEPC010000182.1:0-11479 GCA_046260475.1 Candidatus Krumholzibacteriia bacterium
ACGAATTCGTGGTCATCGTCCACGAGCAGCAGGCGGGGCTTGGCAGCGGACGGCATGCAGGGGACCTCCCGCATCGCCTTCCGGCGCGCGGGCTGCGCCGACAGCGATCGTGATGGCGTTCCGGTTAGCTCTTTGTGCGACAGGCGAAGATGACAATCCCTGAACGAGGATAGCAGAGGCGGCGGCGGCCGGCAACCGCTGCCCCGCCGGTGTGGGGTCGAGATCCGGCGCCTTCCGCGCGGCACTAGAAAATGTACCACCACGATCCGGTGAAGCGCTGGCCGGTCAGGTCGTCGGCCTCCCCCACGTCGGTCATGAGGTGGATCACTTCCAGGCCCCAGCCGAACTGCGGCGTCACCTTGTACTTGAAGTTGCCGAACAACGAGCTGTTCTTCAGGTACGGCGCGTCCGCAGCGGTGAGATCCTCGTCCTTGGGGTCGTCCATGCCGTAGCCCGCGTTCAACTCGACCTTCGGCGAGGCGGCGAACATCAGGCTCAGGAAACCGCCCTGGCTCTCGATCGCGCGGGCTCCGGCGGGATGATCCGGGTTGTAGTCGAAGCCGTAGTGCACGAACTCCCGGCCGACGCCCTTGCCGAGGTAGGCCTCGCCGGTGAGGTTGAACCTGCTGCCCAGGGGCACCTTCAGCTCGACCGCCACGAGGTACGGCGAGTAGTCGACCGAGTCGACCTCGACCGACCGGAACCCGCCGCCGAGCGCCAGGACGCTGCCGGCGCCGAGCAAGCCGGGGAAGGCGACGCGGCCGAGCAGCCACGGCATTCTCTCCTGCACCTCCTGATCAATGGAGACGCGGTGCTTCATGGCGCTGACCAGGAACTCGGTCTTCTGCTGCTGATAGCGCAACGTCACCTGTGGCACGCGCCACCAGAGGTTGCCCGACCACGATTGGATGCCGAAGTCGATCGTGCCGGGATGCTGCTGGGCCACCGGAACCCAGTCCTGACCGCCGCGGATGGACAAACCCCTGCCGTTGGCGGCCTCCGCGTAACCGAGGCGCAGGCGCGGCAACAGGTTGTTGCCGGCATGGTCGCCGTAGAAGTCGATCTCGAAGACGCTCTTGTAGGTCCAGTCGCCCTGGCGGCTGCTGGCGGCGAAACCGAAGCGGGTGTCCCGCGGATTGAAGTTGAACTCCTCGGTCTGGTCGTCCGTGATGTAGGACATGAAGTCCTGCGCCTGGATCGCCGTGTCGTAGTGCATGTTGAACACCGCGCGGCCCCAGATCTTCGTGTCCACGCCGCTGGTGACGTCGCCGGCCGTCGCCGCGGCGGCAAATACCAGCAGCACCAGACCCAGGCTCGCGGCCGCGCGTGCGGTTCCCATCCCGAATCCGTTCCGCATTTCGAACCTCCATCAAGCGTTTTGCTCCGTGAGCCGTTTCACCATCGGTACGGGCCCACCCGGGCAGGCTCCGGCCGTGCGCCAGGATACTGCCCGATACGCCTGGATTGTCCGTCACGATCTGCTGCGAAGTCAATGCACTCGCTTACCGCCGGGCCGGGGCGGGGAGATCACGTCCATTATGGAATAAAACGGCGGGCCCCCTCGAAGGGGCCCGCCGTCCACCGTTTGTTCCATCCGGACCGCTCGGCTTACAGGCTCGCCGTCTCCAGCTTGCTGGCGTTGGCCACCTTCTGCTCGAAATCGGTCTTCAGGGCCCCGGCGTCCTTGCCGCAGCAGCCCTTGCTGGCGGTCAGGGCCTCGGCGCAGCACGCGTGCATGTCGGCCTTCACCGCGGCCACGGCGGCGTGGTAGGCCACCTTCGTCTGGAAGTCGGCCTTCAGGGCCTCGGCGTCCTTGCCGCAACAGCCCTTGCTGGCGGTCAGGGCCTCGGCGCAGCACTTGTGCATGTCGGCCTTGGCCGCGGCCATGGTGGCCATGCAGGCGGCCTTCTGCTCGGGCGTGCAGGCGCCGCTGGCCATCTTCTCGGCGCAGGCGGACTTGTCGCCGGCGGCGATCTTGGTGGCGCAGGCGGCCTTCTCGGCCACGGAGCAACCGGCCTGGTCGGAGGCGACGGCAGCGGTCGCGGTGGCACCACAGGCCGCCTTCTCGGCGGCGGTGCAGGCGCCCTTCTCGCCGGCGGCGGCGGTCTTGGCGTCGGCGGCCTTGGTGCCGCAGCCGTCACCGGCGAAGGCGGACACGGACATCAGGGAGACGAGGGCCAGGGCGGCCACAAGGGCGATGGACAGACGCTTCATGGTTCTTCCTTTCGCGACCGGGCGGTGAGCCCGGATCCGTTGCCAAGGGGCCGCGGCCCCATCGATTCCACGGTCGGTGGAGGAGATCGGTCCGATTTCCTACCCCTTCAGTATAGGTTTGGTTCCCGATCCGGCAAAGGCCCGAGTCGTTATATTTGCGAAATCGCACTTTCAACGGGTCAAGGGGTTCCGGCGGCCGGCGCCGAGGTCTGGCCGAGGGGGATCGGTTGCGACACGTCCCGCGCCGGCCGGCCGAAGGATTGTTGCGGGTTCATCAGGAGGCCGAGTCCGCCTCCGGCTTCGGCACGGGCGGCATCGGGGGGGCATGTGACCCGATTCACCGCTCGGCTTGGGCCGGCTCCGGTTTGGCGTTGGATCCCCACGGCGACCAGGTGAGTGTGGGATCCGCAGTGATTGCCGCCCCGGAGCACGGTTTCTCGGCCTCCTGACTTCGCGTGTTCGAGCCGGACGGGGTGTCGTCGGGCGCGCTCACCCGGGTAGGAAACGAAAAATCCGCAGGGCGCGCCTGAGGGGCGTCTGAAGGTTGGCTGAGGATCGGCCTGGAGTTCAGGATGTCATTGCGGGACAACAATTTGATTCGATGGGAATTTTCTGGCGCAGGCCGCTTCAGGGGTTGACGAGCCGCATCAGATCCCCCTCCGCGGGCCCGAGGCGGGGGTACAGGACCGCCGACCCGCCCGGCGCCACCGCCAGGCCGGTGCCCGCGAACCCCGGCAGATCGGTGACGATGGCGTCCCGGCCGGTCTGCAGGTCGCGGATCATGAGGAACGCCTCGCCGGCCGCGTGCACGACCCCGAAGGCCTCGCCGCCGACCACCCGCCAAGCGTCCCGGTCCGCCGGCGCCGGCCCCGGTACCTGCGGCCCCTCCGGGCGGTCGTAGGCCGCGCCGCGTGCCACCGGCCCGCCGGCCGCCGGCACGCGGCCCACGTCCGTGCCCTCCCAGTCCCGGATGGTGAAGACGATGCTCCGGCCGTCGGCGGACCAGCGCGGCCGGGCCAGGGCCGCCTCGCCGGTGTCGGTCAATTGCCGCAGGTTGCCGCCCTCCGGGTCGCACAACCAGATCTCGGGCGTGCCCGAGCGGGCCGAGACCACGGCGACGAGATTGCCGTCGGGGCTGTACTCGGCCTCGTACTCCCAGCGGGTCGAGGCCAGGAAGCGCGACGTCTCCAGCTGCCAGGGCTCGCGGCCCAGGATGCGGATGCGCCACAGGTCCTGGTCGACCCGGACCTGCTCGTACACCAATTCGCCGGTCCCGGCCGCCACCGCCGGGTTCCAGGCGAACTCGGTGGCCCCGGTCAGCCGCCGCGGCCCCTGGCCCTCGCCCGCGGCCAGCGGGACGGCCCACAGCCCGTAGGTCCCGGCGTGGTCGATGCCGGCGATCAGGACTTGGCCGTCGGCCGACCAGGCCAGGCCGGCCAGGCCGGCGAAGCCCGCCAGCAGCTCGTGGCGGCCAAGGCCGTCGCGGTCTGACCACCACAGGGAGCTGGTCCCGTCCGCGCCCAAGCGGATCCAGGCCAATCGGCTGCCGTCGGGGGAGCACCGCGGCTGCACCTCGCCGGCCGGCACCGCCCCGCCGGGGTTCAGGTCTCCGACCTCCAGGGTCTCCGGGTCGAGCCGCCGCAGCCGGTGCCGGCCGGTGGCCGTATCGCGCGCCGCGAACACCAGCCGTGCGCCATCGGGCGCCCAGTCCAGCCCCACCACCGGCCCGGGGACCGTCAGCAGGGTCCGCTCCGCCCCGCCGATGCTCGGCACCGTGCGGATCTCCGACACTCCGCCCCGCAGCTGCACCCAGGCCACCGTCTGCCCGTCCGGCGACCAGGCCGGCCAGGCGGCCACGCCGGGGCCGCCGCTCAGGCGCAGCGGCGTCTCGCTGTTGCGCTGCTTGACCCAGATGCCCTCGGCGTCCCCCTCCGGCCCGGCCCAGGCGAAGGCCACCCGCAGGCCGTCGGCGGTGACCGCGGGTTGGCGCTCGTGGCCGGGGAAGGCGGTCAGGGGCTGGGCGCGGGCTCCGGCCGCCGGCAGGTGCGCCGGCACCGCGCCGTCGCGGGCCGGATACCAGCGCGTGGCGATGGCCACGAGAATCATCGCCAGCGCCAGCAGGGCCACCGTGACCAGGCTGCGGCGCAGCAGCGGCGGGATGGGGGCGGCGTCCGGCTCCGCGCCGCCGGCCGGGGCCGCCGGTGGCGTTGCGGGGTGCGGTGCGGCGGCGGGCTCGGGCAGCACCTCGACCGGCGCGATCAGCCGGTAGCCGTTGTTGATGATGGTCTCGATGTAGCGGGGCTCCCGCGCCCGGTCGCCGAACACCCGGCGCAGCTCGCTGATGGCCCGGGTGAGGATCTCCTCGCCCACCACGGTGTCGCCCCAGATCTCGTCCAGCAGGTCCAGGCGCCCCACCACCTGGCCGGGCGCGGCGGCCAGGCGCAGCAGCACGGCCATCACCCGCGGTTCCAGGCGCACGTCGCCCCGTGGTCCGCTGACCCTGTTGAGGGCCGGCTGGACGGTCCACTCCCCCAGGCGGAAGGGCGGGGCGAAGCGTGACGGGCGGTTCATCGGTGCGGCATCCGGTTCGTCATCGTCATGGTGCCTGGGCCGGCGGGCGCTTGTGGCGGCGGGCCGGCGGCCTGAATATACGGCATGGGGCGCCGGACGTTAACGCCCAACCTCCGCGGCCGGCCGGGCCACCACCACCCACACCGGGAAGTGGTCGCTGGCGGTCGCCGTGCGCACCACGCCGCGGGCGCCGGCCGCCAGGCCCCGCACCAGCACGTGGTCCAGCACCATGCCGCTGCCGGGCAGGCGGCGCAGGCCGCCCGCGTAGGTGGGGCCGCGGGGCAGGCGCAGGTGGGCGAACCCGGCCCGCCGCGCCGCCCGGCGCAGCAGGGTCACCTCCCAGTCGCTGATGGTGTTGAAGTCTCCGCCGATCACGGTGGGGCCGCTGCCGCCCAGGCCTTCCAGGGCCGCCACGGCCTGCTCCATCCGCTTGTCCTGCGTGACGAGCAGCGTGGCCGTGTGCACCGAGACCGCCCGCAGCACCGTGCCCTCGCCCAGATCCACATCCGCCCCCACGGCGATGCGCCGGTGGCCGCGCACCGGTGTCCGGTGGGGCAGCATCTGGGGCGCTAGTGCCGTCAGCGGCCACCGCGCCAGCACCGCGTTGCCAAAGGGTCTGGCGTGGTGGGGATGAATGGACGCCAGGCCATACACCCAGTGCAGGCCGAGGCTCTCGGCCAGGGCGGCGACACCCTCCCGGCCCATTTCCTGCAAGAGGATGACGTCCGCGGCCGCGAGACGCGGGTGGGCGCGCAAATCGGCGAGGGCCTCCGGCACATCCTCGCCGTACTGGATGTTCCAGGAAACGATGGTCACGCTGTCGGACGCCGCGGCGGGCGCAGGGCGGGACGGCCGGCCATGGTAGACGGGGGCGGTCTCCGGTGCGTATCCTGTGGGCGTGCCGCAGCCGGCTGCCAGCAGGGCCAGCGCCCCCGGCAGCAGCAACGCATGCCATCGCCTTGCCCTCACCGCGCCCCCTTCACGGAGGTCCGTCCTTGGATTTCGAGTTCCTGGCCAGCCGCCGCCCCCTGGAAGCCCTCACCTGGTCCGCCTACATGGACCTGCTGGCCGCCGAGGCCGCGGCCGAGCCGACGGCCGACGACGCCGAAGCCGCCGAGCGCATCGAGTTCACCAAGCTGAACCTGCACCGGTCGCGGCGCATCGAGCGCACCTGGCTGCCGTCGGACGAGCTCGTCACCCTGCTGCAGACCATCACCGAGCCCGAGCAGTGGCTGGTGCTGACCGAGACCTGGTGCGGGGACTCGGCCCAGTGCCTGCCCTGCATGGCGGTGATGGCCGAGCACCAGCCCAACATCGACCTGCATGTGCTGCTGCGGGACAAGAACCCGGACATCATGGACCGTTTCCTGACCGAGGGGAAGCGCAGCATTCCCGTCGTCGCCATGTTCGATCCATCGGGCCGGCTGGTGGGACGCTGGGGTCCCCGGCCCGCCGCGGCCCAGGCGGTGTTCGCCACGGCGAAGCAGGCCGGCCTGGCGAAGCCCGAGATCCTCGAGCGCCTGCACCTGTGGTACGGCAGGAACCTGGGCAAGGCCCTGGACGCCGAGTTCTGCGCCCTGCTGCGCCGGCGCATCGGCGGCGCATGATCCTGCACCGCGACGGGTCGCGCCTGGTGGTGGACAAGCCCTGCGGGCTGTCCCCGGTCCAGGCCTGCGCCTGGCTCGAGCTTCACCTGGGCATCGTGGCGCAGCCGGCCGCCGACCTGGACGAGGGTGCGAGCGGCGCGCTGCCGCTGGCGCTTGCGGCGTCCGCGCCCGCCCACCTGACCGTCGTCACCCACCTCCTGCTGGTCGATGCGGCGGCGGCTGACGGCCTGCCCGCGGAGATCCTGCAGGCCGACCCGGTCGCCGGCGCCGACGCCCGCACCCTGTTCCGCCGCCTGGAGCAGCGGAGTGCCGGCGGACGCGGGGCGATGCTCTGGCAGGCGGTCGCGGCCGCACCCAAGCCCGGGCAGGTGCGGCAGCACGCCGCGGCGGCAGGGCTGCGGATCCTGGGTGACACCGGGCACGGCGGCCCGGCCTGGCCCCGCCTGGCCCTGCACGCGGCCGAGGCCCGCTGGCCGGACCTCGCCCCGCCGCAGGCATTGGAACCGGCGTCGTTCACCGCTGCGGACCCGGCCCAACTGGCCCTGTGCGCCGCCCTGGAGCGCCGCGGCGCCTGGCCCGGCCAGGTCGCCGAGGCCTGGCGTTGCGTGCACCGCGACGAGATCGCGGGGCTGCCGGCCGCCGTGGATGTCTACGGACCGTGGCTGGCCGCCGCCTGGTTCGACGAGGACAGCGAACCGGAGGCGGCCGCGGCCGCCCTGCGCCCGGTGCTGGACGACCTGGCCGGCCGCCTGGGCTGCCGCGGCGCGGTGCTGCGCCTGCACCGCCGCAACCCGCACCGGCGCGGGCTGGTCACCGAGACGCGCCTGGTGGGCGAGCCGCCGCCGGACGCGTTCGTGGTGACCGAGCACGGCCTGCGCTACGAGGTGAACCTGACCCGCACCCAGCACGCCGGCCTGTTCCTCGACCAGCGGGATACCCGGCGCCGCGTGGCCCTGCTGGCGCCGGGCGCCCGCATGGCCAACCTGTTCGCCTTCACCTGCTCGTTCGCGGTCGTCGCGGCTGCCGCCGGCTGCGAGGTGGTGTTCTCGGTGGACACGGCCAAGGCCTGCCTCGAGACGGGCATGACGAATTTCGCGCTGAACGGCCTGACGCAGTCCGGCCGCGGCAAGTTCATCCGCCAGGACGTCCGACGCTGGCTGGACCGCCAGGAACGACGACGCCAGGAACGACCCGCCGAGCACCGTCCCCTGGACCTGGTGGTCTGCGATCCGCCGGTGTTCGCCGCGGCCGGGGACGGCGGCGCCTTCGCGGTGCAGGAGCAATGGCCGCTGCTGGCGACGGCCGTGGCCGGCCTGCTGGCGCCGGACGGCACGGCCGTGTTCGCCAACAACCACCGGGGCGGCGACCACGCCCGCTACCGCGCCCAACTCGAGGCCTGCTTCGGCTCGGTCCAGGAGCTGCCATCGCCCCTGGACTTTCCCGCGCTGCCGGGACGGGACCCCCACGTGCGCACCTTCGCGTGCCGGGGGCCCGTGCGGTGAATCCTGTCTAGTAGAAGGTCCAGCCGACGGTGACCTTCATGTCCGGGCTGTCCGCCAGGCCCAGCTTCAGCTCGAGGAAGAACCGGTTGCCGCTCCGGGTCCCCTTCTCGATGCCGCCCAGCAGGTTCAACCCCACGTCCATGTCCGAATTGTCATGACCGGGAAAGTCGTTGTCCCAGGAGTACCAGTTCAGGCCCAGGCCGCCGCCCGCGTACGGGGACCAGGTGTCCCAGTTCTCCCGGAAGCGGTACGCAGCCTCGAAGTTCAAGGCCGCCAAGGTCAGGTCGTCCCCGAAGCCGAGCTCGAAGTTGGGCAGGAAGCGCACGCGGTTGGCGATGACGTCGCCGAAGTCCGCGTGCAGCCCCACGTGGACCTGGTCGGGGTCGATGGTGGCGCCGACGCGGGGACCCCAGCCGGCAGCCTGGGCGGCGCCGGCCCCAAGGCCCGCGGTGGCGATCAGCAGGACGCAAACGATCCGTGCAGAATGACGCATGTCGGCAGCTCCTTCGTCCGGTTGGCCAGTGGCCCTGAGGGGCCCGGGACTCTCGACGGCAGCTGCGGCTGCCGCAGCTGCTCCGCACATGGTAAGGGCGAAGTTCTGGTCCGCCATAGCCCGCCAGGATGGACGACGGCGAGCAGCCCATCGCGCCGGTGGTCGCCGGCCCAGGCTTGGCGTATTCTGGGCGCGTCGCGAAACGACCAACGGAAGGGGCGGGCATGGGCAGGTACGTCGTCGGAGGAATCGTCGTCGCACTGCTGGGGCTGGCCGGCGCGGCGGTCCCGGCCCACGGTGCCGAGACCGCGGCGCCGCGGATCCGGCTCGAACTCGAGGGCGGCCCCGTCTGGCAGACGGTCAACGACGTGCAGGTCCCCAACGACGGCGCCGGCACGCGCTTCTCCCTGGTCGACGCCCTGGGCAAGGGCCCCTGGGCCGCCGGCCGCGGCTACCTGACCTGGAACATCAACGAGCGGCACGGCCTGCGCGCCCTGTTCGCGCCGCTGACCGTCACCGACGACGCCGTGCTGGGCGCTCCGCTGGAGTTCGCCGGCGCCGGCTTCGCCGCGGGAGAGCCCACCGACGCCACCTACAAGTTCAATTCCTGGCGCCTGAGCTATCGTTACCGCTTCCACGCCGGCGAACGCTGGACCTGGTGGGTGGGGTTCACGGCGAAGGTCCGCGATGCCAAGATCCGCCTGGAACAGGCGGGCGTCGCGGCGGAGAAGACCGACGTGGGCTTCGTGCCGCTGCTGCACGTGGCCGGCACCTGGCGGCTGTCGCCGCAGTGGGCGCTGGAGTTGGACGTGGACGCCTTGGCCGGCGGCCCCGGCCGGGCCGAGGACGCGGCGCTGAAGCTGCGCTACCGCGTGGACGACCGCTGGAGCCTGGCCGCCGGCTACCGCACCGTCGAGGGCGGCGCCGACGTGGACGCGGTCTACGCCTTCGCCTGGCTGCACTACGCCGTCGGGTCGGTCGCCGTCGCGTTCTGACCGCCGCGACCGGCCCGCAAATCTTCCAGGACAGCCCGGCCCGGTGGCGCCGACGATGGCGGCCCTGCGCAAGGCGATGTTCACCTCGTCCTCCTTCAGTCGTCGGCGGCACGGGCCACGATGCGCGCCACGACCCCCGCCCCGATGTCCAGCACGTAGAGCTCCCCGGCCGCATCCTGGCCGAAGCCCGCGATGTCCTGCCACCCGTCCGGGGGCTGCAGCAGGCTGGTCACCTCCGCGACCGCCGGCGGCGTGCCCGCCGGCGCCGGGTCCAGGGCCCAGATCTGCCCGCTGCAGAAGTCGGCGAAGAGATAGCGGCCCACCAGGGGCGGCACCGCCGTCCCCCGGTACACGTAGCCGCCGGAGACCGAGCAGCGGTAGGGCGAGCCGCCGTGGCCGTACTCGTACACCGGCAGCACCAGGGTGTCGGGCTCGCAGCCCGAGGACGGGTTGAAGCAGGCCGTCCCTTCCATCAGCCGCCAGCCGTAGTTGCGCCCGCCGGGATCGTCCGCTGGCGCGAAGTCGATCTCCTCCAGGTTCCCCTGCCCCACGTCCGCGATCCACAGGTCGCCGGTCGTACGGTCGAAGCTGAATACCCAGGGGTTGCGCAGGCCCAGCGCCCAGATCTCGCCGCGCTGGTTCCCGCCCACGAAGGGGTTGTCCGCGGGCACGGCGTAGCCCGTGGCGCCCGCGACATCCAGGCGCAGCATCTTGCCCAGCAGGCTGGACAGGTCCTGGGCCCGGTTCTCCGGGTCGCCCGCCGAGCCGCCGTCGCCCAGGCCGACGTAGAGCATGCCGTCGGGGCCGAAGGCCAGCATGCCGCCGTTGTGGTTGCTGTAGGGCTGGTCGACGAAGAGCAGCTCCTCGGCGCTCGCGGGATCGGCCCGGTCGGGATCGGCGGCGCTGACGGTGTACCGCACGATGCGCGTATCCCCGCCGTTGTCGGTGTAGTTGACGTAGAAGCGCCCGCTGTTGGCGTAGTCGGGGGCGAAGGCCAGGCCCAGCAGGCCGCGCTCGCCGCCGGACAGGGTGGCCGCGGACAGGTCGAGGAACACGCCCCGGTCGGCGCCGTCCCGGTCAAAGACGCGGATCCGGCCGCCCTGCTCCACCACGAACAGGCGCGGATCGCCGGGGGGCGCGTCCAGGCGCAGGGGACGGACCAGGCCGTCGAGCACGACCTCGACCGCCGGGACGATGTCGCCCGTCGGCAGGGGCGTCGGCGGGGCCGAGTCGTCCGAGGCGCAGCCGAGGGCGGCGACCAGGACCATCGGCGGCAGCAGATTGGTTGGGTGCACTGTTTCGCTCCCGGCTAAGGTTCGCGGTTCGGGGCTCCCCTGACACGATAGCGATGACGAGCCCCCGCGGCCGATCAGTCATGGTCCACCAGGCCCACCTCCACCACGTTCATCACCGGCAAGTAGGTATCCTCCAGCCGGTCGCGGAACGGCGCGAAGGCGTCGGCCATGGGCTCCGGCAGCCCGTCCTGCCACATCAGGCGGGCCGGGTCCGCGTCCAGGGCGGCGTGCTCGGCCTCCAGGCGCGACAGCCAGGCCTCGTTCAGGCCCCGCGCCCGCGCCTCGTCCCGCTGGTTGGCCAGCATGCGGACCTGGATCTCGTTCAGGTAGTGGCGGATCTGCCGGGAGCGCCGGCGGCGGACCTCGTCGGGGTCGTCGCTGCCGCCGTCACCGCCATCACTACCGTCGTCGTCCCAGCGGAAGCCGACGCCGTCATCGGCGTGGTCGCTGACGGTGAACGAGGGCCCGTCGGCCGGGTCCTTGCCCAGCCAGGCGTAGTAGGCCAGCCCGTAGACGTACAGGTACTCGCCCACGCCCATGCCCTCGGCCGCCAGGGCCCGGTTGCGCTCGTCCACGAAGTCCAGCAGGCGGGGCACGATGGACACCCCCGCGCCGATCTTTCGCAGCACGCCGGCCACGCCCTCGGTGCCGCTGTCCAGTTCGACGAGCACGGCGGCCAGCTCGCTCCGGGACGGGGCCAGGGTCTCGCGCACCGCCAGGAAGGCCTCCATCCGCCCGACCGCCACCACGCCGTCGGCCGGGGGCACGTAGTCCTCGGGCCGGCCGTACTCGGCCTCCAGGG
>JBHEPC010000186.1:0-2526 GCA_046260475.1 Candidatus Krumholzibacteriia bacterium
CCGTCCGCCTGCTCGGTCAAGGGGATTAGTTCGAGGATCCAGGGCGCGTCGGTCCCGTCGCCGGACCGGCCCAGGCAGGCGATGCGGGTGGCGCCCGACTCCCGGCGCCCGCCGCTCATGACCTGGGTGCGGTAATCGGCCCAGGCCCCGGCCTCCAGCCGCAGGGGCGCCTCGGGCTGGCGCCACAGGGTGAAGACGTCCAGCGCATGCGCCTCGCCGCCGGGCACGGCAAGGCCCACGGCCAGCAGCAACGCCGTCCGCAGGCCCCGGAGCCTAGTGTTTGATCCGCTCCCAGTAGGTCGCATAGTCGAAATTCGGGCTGTTGGCCTCGTCGTGGCAGGCGACGCAGCTGTCCTTGGCCTTGGCGCCCCAGCGTCCGTCGCGGGCGTGCTCGGTGCCGTAGCCGTGGCAGGCCTCGCACTGGACGTTGATCAGGCGGTTGAAGGGGGACTCGTCGGCGTAGCCGTTCTGGTACTTGTACCCGGTGGTGTGGCAGCTCAGGCACTCGGGCTCGCCGCCCTGGCCCTGGCGGTTGATGGTGGTGTAGGCGCGGGCGTGGCCGGTCTTGAGGTAGTCCTCCCAGATGTCCTGATGGCAGGCGGCGCACGAGCGGTCGGCCAGGAACTCCTCCTTCGCCGAGCCGAAGGTGCGCGGGTAGGCGGCGCGCTTGGCCTCCTTGAAATCGATCAGGCTCTGCTTGTAGGCCTCGACCCGCTGCAGCATGGCCGGGTCGTCGGCCACCCTCTCGTCCAGGGCGGTGGTCTTCACCTCGACGGCCATCACCTTGCCGTCGGTGTCGCGCAGGAAGACGCTGGCGCGGCCGACGTAGCGACCCTCGTAGGCCGACCCCAGCACGATGGTGTCGTCGACGAGCCGCTCGCGGGTCAGATTGCGGAAGGTGTGGCCGAGCACGGCCAGGTCGATGCCCTTGACCTCGCGCAGCACGGTCTCGGTGGTGGCTTCGCCCAGGTGGCCCACCAGCACCACGGTCTGGGCCTCGCGGCGCAGGCGCGGCAGCAACTCGCGCAGGGTGGCCACCGGGTCGGCCACCACGTAGGCGTCCTCCTCCCCGGTCAGGGTCACGATGCGCTGGGAGGGGTCCAGCACGCTGACGATGCCGAAACGGATGCCGCCCCGCTCGACCACCAGGTACTCGGGCAGGATCAGGGCACCGGTGGTGTCCCGCACGTTCGCGCTCGTGAAAGGCAGGCTGTGCTCGGTCATCATGCGCCGCAGGAACTTCAGGCCGTAGTTGAGGTCCTGCTCGCCCAGGCCGATGGCGTCATAGGCGAAGTCGCCGGTCACCGCGCAAAGGAACTCGGTCTGGTGCTGCTCGTCGCGCCTGCGCGAACCGAAGAGGTCGCCGCCGTCCAGAAGCAGCACCGGGTCATTGCCCTGCCAGATCTCGTCCAGAATGGTGGCCCTCCGGGCCAACCCGCCACGCTGGCTGGACTTTCACCCACAGGGCTCGATCTTGCCCTTGACGTCCGAATGGTAGACGATGGTCACGCCCAGCCAGGATTCGTCGGCGAGCGCCGACCTGAGGGACAAGCCCGCCGCGGCGGTGCCCAGCACCGCGGCGGCAGCCACGATCGCGACTGTCTCGCGCTTGGTCATCGTATGTTCCTTCCCGAACTGCGGGGGTTCCGAGCGGCGCCGGCGCCCTCCGGGGCGGCCGCCACCAAGCACGCCGCGGCCTGTAACCCCACAGGGCGGCCGCGGTTCCCGTTCATGATACCGGCCGGGCGCGCGCGGGGCAAGGACCGGACGGTGCAGGACCGGACGGTGCACGGCGGGCCGAGAGTCGACGCCAAGGGGCGGGCCGCCCGGCCGCCTCTCGTGGCCCGGCGGACCGGTCGCTACTTCTGGACCCGCCCCTTGAGGCTCTTGCCCGCCGTGAAGGCGGGATACTTCGCCGCCGGGATGGTGATGGCGGCACCGGTCTGGGGATTGCGCCCCTCGCGCGTCTTGCGGTTGCGGCGCTCGAAGGTGCCGAAACCGGTGATCTGGACCTTGTCGCCCTTGGCGACCGCCGTGGCGATGATCCCCTCGCGGGGCGCCGTGGAAAACAGGGCGTCGACGGCGCGCCGGGCGGCGGCCTTGCTCAGGCCGGCCTTGGCGGCCAGTTGCGCGGTCAATTCGGTCTTGTTCATGGGCTCGCCTCCTTTGGTCCCGGCATCAAACCCCGCGTCCGGGCGGGCTGTCAAGGGCGGACCGGACCGGCGGGCGGCCCCGCCGGCCTCAGAAGGCGCCCAGCCCCCCGCCGAGGGAGCCCATGTAGTCCTCGCGCCCGCGGGTGAACTTCAGGTCCGGGATCGAGATCAGGTACAGGCGGAATCCGAACGACGAGTCCACGTCGCTGACGGTGCGGTTGAACTCCAGCCGCCAGCAGTGCAGGTCCCGGTTGAGGCTGAACTGCTGGCGCACGGTGCTGCCGGCGACCAGGTCGAAGCTGGCGTTGTAGCGGAACTCCCAGTCCCGGGTCAGGTTGGCGCTGAAGTTCACGCCGGCGCTGGTGCGCTGCCG